>CAMQRG010000036.1 GCA_947036475.1 uncultured Clostridia bacterium | reverse complement strand
AAAAAAATATGCGCTACTTTGGAAGTCAGTTTTTCCAAAACCTTTCGCCCAAACAGCGAAAAAACAACCCTATCCGGCAAAGTCCTTTTGCACCACCACCGGCTGCTTTCCTCCATATTTCAAACAGCCGTTCTCTGGCAGGTTATTCCAAGCAATCCATGCAGCCGCATCAAGGCTCCACGCTCAGAACAAAAGGAAATCCAGTGTTTAGATGATAAAGAAGTCCTTTGTTTTCTTTCCTGCCTTGAAAAAGAACCACTTCAATATAAAACATTGTTTTTGCTCTTGGTGTATTCTGGTATGCGCCGCGGGGAGGTCTGCGGCCTGAAATGGGCAGATATCGACTTCCGCAATAAATTAATCCATATTCAAAGAACAATCCTCTACACGCCGCGGAGAGGGGTCTATGAGGATACACCCAAAACAAAAGGCTCAAACAGAATCATAAAGCTAGCTGATATGGTATTTATCGAATTGGAAAAACATAGAAAACAGCAGAATGCAGTTCGTTTGAAACTAGGAGACCGCTGGATGGGAAATGATTTCATTTTCACACAATGGGACGGAAAACCCATACACCCCGACAGCTTAACATCGTGGCTGCATAAGTTTATCGAAAAGAACCATCTGCCCTATACTAATGTTCACTCTCTCCGTCACACAAACGCAACCCTGCTCATTGCGAACGGCGTCAATGTGGCCACAGTGTCTAAACGGCTCGGGCATTCTTCCTCAGATACCACAACAAGAACCTATATCCACGCAATCAAATCGGCAGATGAGGCCGCTGCCGAAGTTTTGCAGGATTTATTCTCTGCTGCACCATCCAAGCAAAACAATGCATAAACAAGCCACCAATAAGCCACTTAAAAGAAAAAACATTGTTTTTCCAAAAAGCAAAGCCCTCAGAAATCAGTGATTTCCAAGGGCTTTTTCTTCATGCACTCTACAGGATTCGAACCTGCGGCCTTTCGGTCCGGAGCCGAACGCTCTATCCCCTGAGCTAAGAGTGCGCAGACAGCGTTTTCCACGCTGTCCCAAGACTGCAACGTCTATTTTACATGGAAACTCCGCAAATGTCAAACATTTCCGCAGTTATTTTTTCAATTTTCAGAAAAAACATGAACAGCCTGTTTAAAATGCCGCTCTGCCTTTCTTTATTATCGGTAAACCCGCAGCTTTTCGACGCGGTTCTTCTCCATTTCCTCCACGATGATGCGCAGCCCATCTGCTTCGATTTCCTCCCCGCCATGAGGGAAATTCCCCAGCACAAGCAGAACATATCCGGCAATGGTATCGACCTCGTCACTTTCCAGCCTGCAGCCGACCATTTCATTGAAATCCTCCAGACGGGTACTGCCGTCCACGACAAACTCATTTTCCTGAATCATCTGGATTCCTTCTTCCTCGTTGTCGTATTCGTCTTCGATTTCCCCGACGATTTCCTCCAATATATCCTCCATCGTAACCAGCCCCGATGTCCCGCCGTATTCATCCAACACCACAGCCACAGCCAGTCTGTTCTTTTTCATCTCCGCAAGCAGTTCCGCAACAGGCTTGCTTTCAAACGTAAAATAAGGCTCCCGCATATATTTCTCCGCAGAAAAGTTCTTCGGTTCTGCAAAGAAAACATCTTTCACATACAGTATCCCGATGATATCATCCAAATCTTCGCCATAAACCGGCATACGGGAAAACCCTTCCTGCCGGATAAGTTCAGAAAACTCCTCATAGGTAACCTCTTTGGATACCGCCAGCATATCCGTTCTGGGCGTCATAACGTCCTTTGCCTTGGAATCCCCAAAATCAAACACATTGTTAATCATTGTCCGTTCATCGGATTCCAAAACGCCTTCTTCATGGCTGACGTTCACAATCGTTTTCAGTTCCGCCTGTGTAATCAGAGGGGCTTTTTCGCCGGGCACACAGCCGAACAGCCGCACCAGCGTCCCCGTAATCACATTCAGCACAACAACCACAGGCTTAAACACCAGCACACAAACGGCAATCACACGCACCACGACAAGCGCAACCTTTTCCGCCTTCTGTGCGGCAATGGTCTTAGGCGTTATCTCACCGAAAATCAATATAATCACAGTAATAATAATCGTAGCAATCCCCGCGCCGTTGCCCGAATTTCCGTGGAACATCTGTATTGCCAGCGCAGTCGTCAACGCAGATGCGCCGTTGTTTACCAGATTGTTCCCTACCAGTATCGAGCTGAGAAGCCTGTCGGGGTTTTCCAGCAGCTTCAAAATAAGGTCCGCGTTTTTTACATTTTCCTCTACCATATTCCGCAAGCGTATTTTACTGATTGACATCAGAGCCGTTTCCGAAGCGGAAAAAAATGCCGAACCGCACACCAAAATTACCAATAACCCAATTAACAATGGACTGCCAGATCCGTCCACGATCATCACTCTCCTTTTTCTCATAAACCATATTGTTTCTGTTCTGCCTTGCCCCTCAATTTCTTACCATATGCAGCAGGGCAGTTTTGGGGAACCGTTTTCCCGTCTGCTGTCAGTCCGGAACACAGATTCCCTTTTTTTACCAATTTCGCCGCGCCGTTTTGTTGGTTAACGGATATCATATCAAAAATTCACCCGCTTGGCAATATCCCTGCGCATAAATATTTCATATATTTTTGTAAAATCACGTCATCTGCGGCAGCTTGGCAGCTTTATAAACTGGAATCTGTTGCAGTTCTCACAATACTGCCGCTACAAAACCAATTGCCGAAAACAGGTTGCATAAACAATGAAAACATATGCTTATATACAAATTCCTTTTTTTATATGCTATAAATGCAACCGGTGCAAATGCTAATATACGAAACACATTATTAAAAGGCAGCCAAAAATGATAAAGCGAAAACAAAACAGCTATAAATACCGGGGTAAAGGAGTTTTGTTTTTTATAGTGTGAAGTTAAATATCCCCTGAAAAATAATTCTTCTGTTACCGGTCCAAGAAAGGCATTAAAAATGCAATAAAATATACAGGTCAAAAAAAGCATTGATTTTGGAAATGACTTCATATATTCAAAATTTGTCCAATCGAAACCTGTTGGCAAATTATCCAGCAATGCAGCTCTCATTTGCGCGAAAATTTGATTTTCCAAAGGTACAACAAATACCGAAAGCAATCCTGCCGCTCCAAAGAAAATAAATGCAGGGAGAAGTATTTTCCACAGCGGCAGCTTTTCCTGCCCAACAAATGCGCTTTTCAGGGAATACGCCCCATTTTCCTTTTTGCTTGCAGATAAAATGATGCCTAATTCCATTGGCACCAATATAACCGTTCCCAATATGCAAAACAGCAGTATATGTGGTATATTGCAAAAATTTCCCAATAACAGATAACTTAAACTTAACACTATTGCGGGTGTAAAAATTCTTAATAAAAGACCTTTTGTCCCTATCCCATTCATAAAAACCTCTCCTTACATCAGGCAGTGCCGCCACAAGTGTCTGCACGCGCCACACCTTTTCCGGCAAATTTTGCCGGCTTTTTCGTTATGAATTCTTGCCGTACTGTCTGCCTGGCGGCTCCACCGCCGGGGCAGCGCGGCAATGCCGCGCCACATTGTACGCCTGCGAATTTTTGCCTGAAATCCGCCAAAATAATGCTCGAAAATACGTATACATGATTTATGACGACACAACCTAAGGAAGCGTTTCCCCGTCTGTTGTCAGTTCGGAATAAAGATTACCATTTTTACCAATTTCGTCGCATTGTTTTGCTGGTAAACGGATACCATATCAAAAATTCGGCTGCCTGGCAATATGCCAGCGCATAAATATTTTGTTTATTTTATTTTTCTGATTCTACTGTTACGGCAAATCTGCATCTCTGCGCGCCGTCTAAAACCGTTTCCATTATCTCCACTGAAACCTGTTTTCCCGGCAGAAGCATTTCCAAGATATACAATATGCTTTGCTTGGAACATTCACAGTGCGCAGGGTCTGCTGTTTCTCTGTTCTGCACCTCCGGACAGACGCATTTCGGATACCCCACTTCATAACGTCGGCCCTGCTCTATAATTTTAGCAAAAAAGCCTTCCGTTTCCCCATATTTCCGGTACTGCTTATCCAGCGAACACCCGCATTCCCTAAACTGTGCCATCTGCATCGGCAAAACCGTATCCTTCACACAGCTTATCGCTTTCTTTCTATAATCCATCATTTTCTCCTTATCTTTTATTCCGCTCAATTTCCTCTGCCAACTCGCTCAACTCCATCCAGCGCTCCATGCGCTCCTCCAGAGCGGCTTCCAGCTGTTCCTTTTCCGCGGAAATTTCCTGCAAACGCACATAATCCGTCATACATTCCGCCATTTCCTGCTCCGCCTCCGCAATTTTTTCTTCCAGCGCGGCAATCTCCGCACCGATGCCGTCATACTCCCGCTGGTCTTTATAGCTCATCTTTTTCAGCGGCGCGGCATTGTCTTTGCGCCCGTCCTTCGGCGGCTCTTTTTTGGGCGCGGGCTGTTTCCCCTCCGGCCCCTGTGGAATCTCCCGCTCCCTCGCCGCTTTCATATCGGAATAACCGCCCTCATACTGCCGGATATTCCCATCACCCACAAACGCAAATATCCGCCCGCAGGTTTTATCCAGAAAATACCTGTCATGTGAAACGGAAACCACCGCTCCCTGGAAGCGTTCCAGATAATCCTCCAATATCATCAGCGTTTCAATATCCAAATCGTTTGTCGGCTCGTCCAGAAACAGGATATTCGGCGCGCCCATCAGCACCCGCGCCAGATAAAGCCGCCGCCGTTCCCCGCCGGAAAGCATGGAAATCGGTCCTCTCTGCATATCCATGGGGAACAGGAACCGTTCCAGCATCTGTGAAGCCGTAATTTTTTCATCGCCTGCACGCACAACCTCCGCCACATCGCGGATATAATCAATGACCCGCTGCGTTTCGTCCATATCTTCATTTTCCTGCGCAAATATGCCGATTTTGACCGTTTCGCCCCGCTCTACGGTGCCGCTGTCCGGCGTAAGCCTGCCTGTCATCAGCCGCAGGAGCGTTGTTTTGCCGCAGCCGTTTTCTCCGGTAATTCCGACGCGGTCGTCCCGCTGTATGATGTAGCTGAAATCCCTGATAATCGTTTTCCCGCCGAATGCCTTTGCCGCGTGGGAAAGTTCGATAGTCTTTTTTCCCAGCCTGCTCCCCGCAGAGGAAAGCTCTACCGCCTGCTTTTCCTCCGGTGCTTTCTGTGCGGAAATCTGTTCAAACCGCTGTAAGCGCGCTTTCTGCTTTGTGCTTCTTGCCTGTGCGCCCCGCCGCACCCATTCCAATTCTGTCCGCAGGAAATTCTGCCGCTTGCGCTCCCCCGCGGCAAGCAGTTCTTCCCGTTCTGCTTTCATCTCCAAAAAGCGCGAATAATTCGCCTGATAGGAATAAATCCTGCCTTTTTCCAGTTCCAGCGTGCGGTTTGCCACCCTGTCCAGAAAATACCTGTCATGTGTCACCATCAGCAAGGCCTTGGAATATTTTTCCAGATGCTTTTCCAGCCAGTCTACCGTATCGTTGTCGATATGGTTCGTCGGCTCGTCCAGTATCAGCAAATCAACCGGCGCAATCAGTGCCGCCGCCAGCGCAGTGCGTTTCCGCTGCCCGCCGGAAAGCGTTTCCACTTTCTGTGAAAAATCCGTAATGCCCAGCTTTGTCAGTATGGTTTTGGCTTCGCTTTCCAGTGACCACGCTTCCGCCTTATCCATTTTTTCCGCAAGTTCCGCCGCAATGCGCACCAGCCGCGCGTCCTCCGTCTTCTCCGCCAGAGCCGCCAGCGTTTCCTCATATTCGCGCACCAATGTCATTTTAGGGTTATCTCCCGCGAAAACCTGCTGCAAAACGGTCGTCCCCGGCGTAAAAGCCGGTGCCTGCGAAAGATACGCCAGCTTCATGCCCTTCATGGTAACGATTTCGCCGCTGTCGCCCTGTTCCACGCCTGCCACAATTTTCAAAAGCGTGCTTTTCCCTGTGCCATTCACACCGATTACGCCAATTTTATCGCCCTCGTGTATACTGAATGAAATGTCATCGAAAATCACCCTTGTGCCGTAGCTTTTTTTGATATGTTCCGCTGTCAGTAAAACCATTTTCGTCCTCTCCAAACTTATGTAAAGAAACCCGTCCGCCGCGTATCATACGGCGGAAAGGGTCAGTTTTCGGTAGCCTGTTCCTTCTTTTCCCGTTTCCATTTCCAGACCAGAAAGCATACCGCCGCCACAATCAGCCCTGCGGAAAGCAGCTGCGAAACGGCAAACCCGCCGATTTTCAGCTGGTCTGTCCGCAGCCCTTCTATCCAGACACGTCCCAGCGCGTAGCCCAGCAGGTAAAGCCCGAAAATCTCCCCGTCAAATTTTTTATGCCGCCGCAGTATCATCAGCAGTATAAAAACGCCCAGATTCCAAAGCGATTCATACAAAAACGTCGGATGTACCTGAATATATTCCACCCCATTGACAATCTGCAAGTGCTCCAGAATATCCGGCGAAAGGTCGCCCTGGCGCACATCTGCCAGCGGATATCGCATTGCAAACAGCCCTTCCGTAAATCCGCCAAATGCCTCGCGGTTGAAGAAATTGCCCCAGCGGCCCAGCATCTGCCCAAAAACAAGGCAGGGCGCGCCGGTATCCGCCAGAAGCCAGAAGTTCATGCCCTTCTTTCTGCTGTACACAACCGCTGTCAGTATGCTTGCAATAACCGCGCCATAAATTGCCAAACCGCCCTCACGCAGTGCAAAGATTTTTTCCGGATGTGCGCTGTAATAGTCCCATGAAAAAATGACGTAATACAACCTTGCACCAATCACCGCAAAAACAAGCGCATACAGGGCGAAATCCACATACTGGTCGGGGTCCTGCCCTGTGCGCTTTGCTTCCCGCAGGGCAAGCCCGACCCCGATGACTACGGCAAGACCAATAAAAATACCATACCAATACACATTTCTGCCAAACAGCGTAAACGCCGTCCGGTCCAGATGCGCAATCTCTATTCCCAGATTGGGAAACCAAATTTCCGGCATACATTCTCCTTCTTTCCCTTAAAGTAAAAAGCTGAAAACCTCTGAGGGCGCTGCCCTCAGACACCCGCAAGGGACAGCGTCCCTTGACCCGCTTTCCGCAAAACAATGTTTTGCGGTATAAAATCCCTTCACATGTCCTCTGTCACAAGGCGCCAAAACCTTCCTTATTTCACAACCGACAACACCATTGTATCGGCTGTCAGCCTGTTTTGCAACATTTTTTCTGCATCTTCCTTTTTCATGGCCTTTACCTGACGCAAAACCTCTGCGGCTGACGCATCTGCCGCTGCCGCCCATTCCACCTGTCCCATGCAGAGCCCGCCGACAGAATCCATCTTTCGCAGAAGCCGGCCCAGCATTTTTTTACGCACGCGCTCAAAATCCGCCCAGCTGATGCCTTCCCGTTTCAGCCGTTCCAATGCTTTTCCCAGTAATTCGGCGGTTTCCTCAGGCCGTTCCCCTGTTCCCGAAAATGCCGCGAACGCATAACCCTCACCGCAGAAATATGCCCCGCCGGGCGGCTCGTCCAAAAGCCCTTTTTCATATGCCATACGGAAAAAATCACTGCTTTCCCCCGCCAGTATTTCCAGCAGGGCATTCATGGCAATGCGGCTTTGCAGCCGTTCCCCAGCCTCCACAGCAGGCAGTTTGAATCCGATTTGAAAGCATGGCGTTGCCAGTCCCATTTTCCGTTCCCGGTATTTCTCCACGATTTCCTCATTCGGTTCCTCCGGGAACTGCGCGCGCCATTCCGTCGCCCGCCTGCCAACCTTCTCCGCCATCGCCTGCACCTGCCTTGCGGGAACGTCCCCCGCGCAGACAAGGCTCATGTTTTCCGTTGTATAATATGCTGCGTATGCCTGCCGCAGCGTTTCCGCCCTGACTTCCTCCACCGTTTCCTTTGCCCCCGCAACAGGATTTTTTACAGGGTGCGTCCGATACATTCCGTTCAGCAGCTGATAATATGCCACCCAATCAGGGTCATCATCATACATGGCGATTTCGCTGGTAATGATATTTTTTTCCTTTTCCGTATCCTCCGGCGTGAATACGGGCTTCTGCACAAAATCCAGCAAAAGCCGGAGATTTTCAGCAAACCCATCGCGGCAGGTAAAATAGTAGACCGTTTTGTCCCCGTCCGTAAAGGCGTTTGCAGATGCACCCTGTTCTGTAAAACGGGTAAACGCGTCGCCCCATTCCTGCTGGAACAGCTTGTGTTCAATAAAATGCGCCGTCCCCTTCGGGAATGTCCGTTCTTTCCCTTCCGCGTCCCGCCAGAAAATATGGTTTGCTCCAGCCTTTACTACGACCGCTGCCATTTTCTCCTGAAAACCTTCCATCGGCAGAATATAATACCGCAGACCGCTTTTCGTTTTCCCCTGCACCTCTTTGCTCATTTCCATACTCATGCCGTTCCCTCCTTTCCGCCCAAAAGATAAATTGCTTTCAGCCGCAGGCGTCCGGCCGCTCGGCGGATATCGCCGTCGTCCAGCCGTTCAATGCGCCGCAGAAATTTTTCCGAGGAAAGTTCCTGTCCCTGCAAAGCCTGTTCCGCAAAAAAATCTACCATTGCCCAAGGCTGGTCCTCCATGCCGCTGTATTCCCGCAGAAGGGATTCCTTCGCCTGTTCCAGCTTTTTCCGCGGCACGCCCTCTTTTTCCAGCGTCTCAATATTTTTCAGCACACTTCCGGCAGTTTCTCTGCTGTCCTCCTCCTTGATTCCTGCCTGCACGAACAGCCAGGGCGAAAGCGGATAGCAGAACGATTTCACATCATAGCAAAGCCCTTTTTCTTCGCGAATCTCCTGAAACAGACGGGAATCCGGCCCGCCGCCCAGAAGCCGGTTCATCAACAGGAACGCCGCGCGCCCCCTGCCGCTGTCCATTTCCTCTGCGCCAAAGCCCAGTACAAGCCGCGTCTGTTCCCCGTCCTTCCGTTCCCGGATAAAATGCGGCGGAGTTTTTCGTTCTTCGGCTTCTCCGTCCCCGTCCTGCAAAGCCGCCCTGCCGGGAAAGCATTTCCGCAGGGCAAGTACCTTCCGTCGTTCCTCCGTATCGCCGCAAAAAAATACCTTGACGCTTTCCTCCTGTAAAAGTTTGCAGTAATATTCATACAGTGATTTTCCGTCAATGCCGTCCAAATCCTCCTCATAGCCGTCTGCCGAAACTGCCCAGGGCGTACCTGCCGCTGTTTCCTCCAAAGCCCTCCGGCGCGCATATTCCCGCTTATCGTCCTGCAAATTGCGCAGTTTCCGGCGGAGTATTTTTTTCTGCCGCTCTACCGTTTTATCCGGAAACGCACCCTTTTCCGCAAGCGGGCGCAGTATCAAGTCCCGCAGAAAATTCAGGCTTTCTTCCAAATCCACAGCCTTCAGCGTTTCCAGCGAAAACAACAGCAGCTGTCTGCTGCCTTTTTTCACCACCGAAACGTCCCAAAGCGCGCCATACATTTCTTCCGCGCGTTTCGCCAATGCCTGCGGGCTGGGGTAAGGCTCACAGCCGCGCTTCAGAAGCTCCGCCAGAAGCGCAGTTTTTGTTGCCGTTTCCCGCCGCAAAGGAATATCGAAAAACACCGCCAGAAGGTTTGTCCGAAATTTTTTCCCGTCCAGCAGGAAAATCCTGCATCGGGGCACATATCGTTCCAAGTTCCGCATTTGCTCCACCTCTTTGTTTTATTGTCCGGTCCTAGTCTTTCCAAAAAGGCGGAAAAAATCCATTCCTTGTAAAGCCGAAAAAAACGCAGTATAATAAATAAAATAAAGACCTTGGGGACTCTGTCCCCAATCCCCCTGCAAGGGGCGCGGTCTCCGTTCCACTCCGGTCGGCGCAGAACGAAGCTCCTTCGGAAGTTTGCTTCGCAAACCGACCAAAGGTCGCCGCTTGCGGTTCCGGAGAGCTTCTGCGCCCCTTGGCCCTTTTGCCGCCGCATTTTATGCGGCGGACAGCGGCTTTCGAATTATATAAAATATTTTCGTTTCGGAAAACGCAGTTTTCCGAAATAAAGTTTAGGCTCCAACCCTTTTCAAAGAGTTGGCGGGGTTTGGGGCAGAGCCCCAAGGTTTTCCCAAGGTCTTCCCAACGTCTAACTATAAAGGAGGTTTCCCATGTCCCATTACGATATCGCCATCATCGGCCTTGGCCCTGCCGGCTCCACGCTGGCGCGCCTGCTCAGCCCAAAATTCCGCGTCGCCGCTCTGGATAAAAAGATTTTCGGCGCGGAGGATTCCGGTTTCCGTAAACCCTGCGGCGGCCTGATTTCCGGTGATGCACAGAAAGCCCTTGCCAGCTTCGATATGACACTGCCCAAGGACGTTCTGGTTGACCCGCAGATTTTTGCCGTAAAAACCATCGACCTGAAAAACAAACTGATCCGCCACTACCAGCGGTTCTATATCAACCTTGACCGCCACAAATTCGACCTCTGGCTGGAATCCATTATTCCGCCCGCCGTAGAAATCCATACCGGTGCGGTCTGCGTTTCCATACAGAAAACTTCCGGCGGTTTCCACGTTACATACCTCGAAAATGGCGAACGGCACACCCTGACCGCCAAATACATCATCGGTGCAGACGGCGCAAACTCCATTGTCCGCCGTACGTTTTACCCGCAGAAAAAAATACGGAACTATCTTTCTATCCAGCAATGGTTCCCCGAAACGCACCCCAACCCCTTTTATTCCTGTATTTTCGACCCGGAAAATACCGACTGCTGTTCGTGGTCTATTTCAAAAGACCAGCAGTTCATATTTGGCGGGGCGTTTCCTGTGCAGGGAGCACGCGCACATTTTGAACGGCAGAAAAAGAAACTGGAACGCATTGGGTTCCGCTTCGGCAAGCCGCTGAAAACAGAAGCATGCCTTGTCCTGCGGCCTTCTTCCTTCCGGGATTTCTGCTGTGGGGAAGGCGGCGTTTTCCTTATTGGCGAAGCAGCAGGATTTATCAGCCCCAGCTCTTTGGAAGGCATCAGCAGCGCAATATACAGTGCAAGGGATTTAGCCGCAGTCCTCAACAGCGGCCGCGGCAACCTGAACCGCCGTTACTTTGCCAAAACCCGCCATATCCGCGTGAAACTGTTCCTGAAAATATTGAAATGTCCCTTCATGTACCAGCCCTTCCTGCGGAAACTGGTCATGAAAAGCGGCATCTGCGCTATCAAAATCAACAGTATGGAAAGCTAGCTTTTTACAGGGAATATAAAGAAAGGGGCCTTTTTATGAGCTTAATCGAACAAATCAACGTGCTTTTTGACAATTTCCAGGAAGAAGCGTGCAGCGCATGGGACGGTTACAGCCCGCACTGGCGTCCCAACTGGAAAAACGAAGTAGAAACGGAATGGAATCTGATACAGGAAAACTCCCCCATACCGCTTCCGGAGGATTACCGCGAAATCTTCTTCCACTTTGGCGGCGGGGGCATTGAGGACAGGCGGCCGAACAAAGTAATGCCGGCCATGACATTCTGGGCATGGGAGGACATCGAGGATTTTGACGCAACAGTCGATTTCTTCGAGAATTGTCCCAACGCCCTGCCCTTCGGGGACGACATTGGGGATATGTGCTATTTTTACATCTGCGATGGAGAAAATACCGGAATTTATATGGCGGAAAAATCTCTGACATGGGATAAAGAATATTGGCACAAAATAGCCGAAACTTTCACAGAATTGTTCACAAGCACAGAGGTGCAGCGACTTTTCAGGAATTTTTACAACTATGGCTATGACAAAGGAACGGACGGGAGGTAGTATGATGAAAAAAGCCCAGCTTTTCCTCGCCGCCCTGCTGGTTTTCTGCCTGACGGGCTGCGTCAACCTGAATAAAGCGCTTTCCCCTGAGCCGGAAAAAGTCAAAATTGACGGGGAAACCTACCGCGCCGGCTTTTACGGCAGCCTTTGGACAAAAAACCTTGCCTTTACCGGCGAGGAATATGAGGCGGATGGCAAAACCTACCGCCGGACGGACTGCGCCGGATTCGACTGTATGCAGACGTCCGGCGGCGGCAAAACCGGAGGCATCGTTTACTGCCTGGATTCCCAATGGGAGGACGCCAAAGCGTATTACGGCAGCCCGGAAAATTATACATATTACCTGCAAATAGATTCCATACAGAGTGGAAAACAGTTTTTTGAAATCGAGAACATGGATTATGAAAAATTCGATGCGTTGACAGGCTTTGGCGACACCTTCGCCTATGACCCGTTTGATTTAGTGAAAAACAAAGCGTCGGAATCCAAAGAAATCCTCATTGACGCCTCTGAAAACGACCCCCGGCCGTATTTCACCTTTTATAAGGAGAGCAAAGACGGGAGTTTTGGTTCCTTCAAGGGGCATCATTTTTTCCTTATGGACGGGAAAATGTATCTTGCCCGAACCCATGATATGAGCAATGACATGGTTTCCGCGGTGGAACTCTCAGAGGAAACGGCGTCCTATTTTATTGAAACCGTCACACCGTTCCTGGAACGCTGATATCCGCAGGCGGTATTCCCCTGCCGAAAAAATAAAACCAAATGGAGGACTGCATCATGAACGAAACGCAAAAACGTACATACACCCTGCCCATTGCTTATGACATACTGCTCTCGTCAGGGTTTCCCCTCACCATCGCCTATATCTGCTTCTGCGGCTTTGTCGGCTATACCGGAAAATTCCTGTCCCCGCAGTTCCTGATAACCGGATACGTGGTCTGTGCTGTACTCTGGTTTTTTGCGGTCTTTGTGCTGGGCCTGCTGAACATTGTGCAGTCCTTCCGAAAATATGCACAGGGCGCAGATATTTACTGCCTGAACGCCATGCTGACCTTAAAATACGGTCTTGTGGTTTATTTCATACTGAACTTTGTCGCATACGCCCTGATTGCACTCGTCCTCCTTGCCGCCAGCCGCGGCACGCTCCTTCTGGCGTTCCCGCTGTACCCTATGTATGGCGTAATATTCCTCGCAATTGCAGGCTGCACATGGCTTGCCCTCCTGCCCGGCGCGTTTTACGGCCTGCAAATCGTCCGCTTCGGGTGTGCACAGGGAAAACTATCGTCGACTGCCGCCGTACTGCATGGTATCCTTCAGTTTGTTTTCCTGTTCGATGTGCTGGACGCGCTCTACCTCTCTGTAAAACTCTGGGGACGCGGCAAAAAAAGTGCAGTTGCCATCAGCATAGTGTATGCTGTACCCGCATGCCTGCTGTTGTATTTCTATCTGCGCTGGTTTGCATTATAAAATGGGGATTTTAACATAATACATTACAAAAACTACTTCCTTAAAACAGACAAACTGCTTGCGGCTTTGCTGACTTTTCTGCAATAGAGCAGCAGCAATTTCCATGCGCAGAGTCCTCCCCAGCAAAGCAGTGTGCCAACAACCAGCGAAATAATAAATTCCGCGCCAGGGTTCAGCGCAGTGCTCCCCCCAACCCATACCCCAAAATTCTCCATATAGGGGATACCAAGGGCAAATACATGGTCAATCATTTTTACCGCTATCAGAATCGGTGTCGCAATTCCGCAGACGATAAAACCAATGGCAATAACACCTAAACAGGGAAGTACAAACATTCCCGAAAATCCCACTAAGCTATAAAAGGAGCAGACAATCAAAAATCTGTTCCAGCTGAACCTGCTTTCTTTTGAAAGTAAATCTCCAAGATAAGCCTTTGCCAAATCTTTGGGATTTCCCAGCCTTTCAATAATCTGTTCAGCAGGAATGCCATTCCCCTGCAATTCCTGCATTTCACTTTTGATTTCTTTTATAATGTCTACCCGTTCCGAAACAGCAACCGGCCTTAAATATTTTTCCATTTTTTCAAGATAATCGCTTAATATTTTTTCCATGCTCATTCTCCTTTAATTTCCTCAATCGCACGCAGTAAATTCTCCCATTCGAGAGACATCGCGGCAATGTATTCCTGCCCTTTGTCTGTAATTGCATAATATTTCCTTGGAGGCAAGCCCTCCGTACCTTCCTGCCATGAAGAAGAGATATATTCTTCTTTCAGCAGTCTCCTCAACAGCGGATAGATTGTATTCTCCTTCGCTGCAATAATAGGATACTTTTCCAATGTGCTGATAATTTCATAGCCTGTCTCTTATAAACATCTCCGAGCCCACG
>CAMQRG010000035.1 GCA_947036475.1 uncultured Clostridia bacterium | reverse complement strand
GTTTACATATGTGCTGATTTTCACGTTTATATCCCCCCATAATCATTTATAGCCTTGAACCTGCCCATGACAACAGCGCAAAGAAAAAATTTTCCTATAATTTGAAATTCAGCACTTCAAAACGCCGCCATGATAGCAGACATAATGGCGGCAGTGGAATCGAGTGATTTTTTCCAGCGAATGTTCCGCTGCTTTCCTGTCCATGCAAAATTCCGGATTCGCAACAGCCAGTTTGTTTCCCTCCAAAACCGCCGCATCTCCGGTAACCAAAAATTCATTATCCAACGAGCGAATAGAAATATGTCCCGGCGTATGCCCCGGCGTGGCAATGATTTCACAACCCCCGCCCCAGTCAAACCGTTCACCGCCATACAGTATCACATCTGGCTGCACAGAATCAAGGTTTCTGTATCTTTCGCAAAACTGTTCGCCAAGCGCTTTTTGTTCCTCCAGCAGATGCGGCTGCAATTCTTCGCCTTGCTGAAGCCGGAGATTTTTTCTTTCCCCCGAAAGATACGGAGTTTCCGCCAAAGAAGCTAAAACCTGAATTGCAGGATATTTCTTCTTCAATTCAGTAGCATTGCCAATATGGTCATCATCCTGATGGGTCAATACCAATTTCGTAAGGGTTTCCGGCTCAATGCCATGAATACGGAGCTGGTCTTCCAGCATACAAAGCGAGTCAGAGTAGCCACAGTCAATCAGAACAATGTCGTCCTTCCCAAATAAAACAGCCGGAAAAATGTGCTGCTTCCCATCGCCAAATACATATTCCAAATCAAGTATCTCATAGCGTATATCCATTTTTATCCCCTTCAAAATTTCAATCCGGCCTTCTGCCTCCTGCCTATTGAAGCCCCTCAATAAAGATCGCCGCTGCCACAATCACCATCAACCCCCAGCCAAGATACCGGCTTGCCATTTCCCACTCAGATGGCTCTGCCTGTTCTACATTACGGATACGGAAAGATAAATGCCAGCGGAACAGCTCATCCACAAACAAAATGGAAACCGCCGTAAAAACGCAGATAAACACGCCGCAGAACCACATGCTCCAGTCGCCTTTATGCTCCAGCTCAGGGCCCGCCATCAAGTTAAGTATGGTCAAAATGCCAGGCTCCATCTGGTCGATAATATTCCCGTTTCCATCCGTTATAAGGATATCGTCCGATATTGGCCAAAAATCATCTATCCAGCCCATATCTGCACTTCCATCCTCGTTATACAGCCAGATGTAATCCCTATGTTTTACCACACCTCCGCGAAAAAGGATTTCTCCTTCCTTGCAAAACTCTATGCCCGCGACAGGCTCCCCAACGCCCAATTCAGCTTCAATCGCTTTCGTGACAGCAGATGCATCCTCCCTTACGGTATAGGGGCCATAAGTCTTATCACCATGCCGGAACTCGACCGTCTTATCCGCATACACGGTAAAACAGGCCCGCTCCCCTTTTATTTCGCCGGAATATAACATGTTGCCGTTTTCCTGGCTTGGAACGAGGATAGTATTCCTGTACAAAATGCCCTCCCGCGCGATAGTCGCATAATAAACCCACGAAAACACCAGAATCATGGCCGCAAAAAGCAGCAGAAACCCCTTTTGCCAGCAATCCAAAGCTTTTATCCTTTTCAAAATTACATACCCCCTTGCTTTACCTCAGTTCCATCACGCCCGCCATCACGCCGCGTTTTTCTCCCATGCCCCGGTGGGAATAAAACCGCTCCTGATTGCACATCGTGCAAAGTCCTGCAACCTCAATATCCTCCACGCCCATATCCGCCAAAAGCCTGCGGTTGGTTTCCCAAAGGTCAATTTTATATTTCCCTTCCTCCGAAGGGTCATCGAAAATGATTTCCGGCGCAAACGGAATATTCTTTTCAAACAGTTCCACCACAGGCGCATCTACCTGAAAGCAGCATTTCCCAATGGACGGGCCGACTGCCGCCGTAACGTCCTTCGGTTCCGTGCCAAACGCCCGCATCATCGCCTGCAGGGTTTTCTCCGCCATGCGTTCACCGGTTCCCTTCCAGCCGCAGTGCGCCATGCCGATGGCTTTGTGCCGCCTGTCCAGCAAAAACACCGGCATACAGTCCGCCCCGAATATCACCAGCGGAATCCCTTTCTCATTCGTAATCAGCCCGTCCACGTCGGCATAACAGCGCTCCTTCCAAACGCCCTGCCCCGCGTCCGCAGCCGTTACGCGCTTTACGTTTGTAGTATGCGTCTGCTGGGACGTGACGAAATTCTCCGTGGAAAAACCCAGCGCGCCGCCAAGGATACGGTAATTCTCCCGTACCGCCGCCGCATCCTCCCCGCGGGAAAGCCCCATGTTCATGGACGCCCAGATGCCTGTGCTTACGCCGCCATGCCGCGTTGTAAAGCAGTGCCGCACCATGCCGCTCCGCTCCAGATTTTCAAATACAATAACTTCCAGATTTCCCTGCTTTTCGATTCTCAAAGTCCATCTCCTCGCTTATAATTAAGGCAGACGGAATGCGTCCTCCGTATAACGGAAATACGTTTTCCCGTCCCCTGTTAAAATTTCTGCCACATCGAAGCGGTATTCCCCGCCTTCCAGTCCTTTTTCCGCAACATACGCCTTTGCTGTGCGAATGATGTTCTGCTGTTTCCGCCAGTCCACCGCCTCCGATGGAAAGCCGCTTTTGCTGTTTTTCCTGTATTTTACTTCCGTAAAAACAGTATAACCGTCCTTCCGCGCAATGATATCAATTTCCCCGTCCCGTCTGCGGTAATTCCGCTCTAAAATCTCATAGCCCATTCGTTCCATCTGCCGCGCCGCAAGTGCTTCGCTCCTGCCGCCTTTCTCAGCAGCATTTTCCCCCTGCCCTGGCAGGAAATTTTTCACAAAACTCCGGCGGTGTATTGCGCAGATTCCTTTTTCACGTATTGCGGCGATATGCTCCGCCGAGCCATAGCCCTTATTTGCGGCAAAGCCGTATCCGGGGTAAATTTCATCATACTGCACCATCATGCGGTCGCGGTGTACCTTTGCCACAATGCTTGCCGCGCCGATGGAAAGGCTTTTCGCATCGCCTTTGACAATGCCCTTCTGTGGTGTATCAATGCCGTATATCGTTACGGCGTCGACAAGGATATATTCCGCGGCAGGGGAAAGCTGCGCCAGAGCCTGCCGCATCGCCTCAAAGGTTGCCTGTAAAATATTGATTTCGTCAATTCTCTCCGGCGGGACGACGCCCACGCCGTATGCAACGGCTTTTTCCAGTATCACGCCATACAGTTCCTCACGCTTTTTGGGCGTCAGTTTTTTGGAATCGTTCACGCCCTCTATCCGGCATTCTTTCGGCAAAATGACTGCCGCCGCAACGACAGGCCCCGCCAAAGGCCCCCTGCCGACCTCGTCAATTCCAGCCACCAGTTCATACCCTTCGGCATAGCATTGCCGTTCATAAGAAAGCAGTGCGTCCAGCCTTTGTTCTTCCTTCAGCTGCGCCGCCTGCTTGCGCCAAAAACCATCCAGCAGTTTCTGCACGCCCTTCCGGCTGTCCTGTTCATATTCCCGCAGCCATTCCTGCAATTCCGAAGCCGGACAATTTTGCAGTTTTTCCCGTATTTCCGCAATGGTTTCCATCTCTCGTCCCTTTCTTACGACAAATAACCCCTACTTTTCTTTTCCATTATACGCTAAATTCCTTTTCCGCACAACCTCAAAACCGGAAAGTACGAAATACCGGACGTGCCCCTTTTTTCTTTTTTCCCATGTTCCCCTTGCGGAAAATTCCATACAATTTTATAATTGTATGTATATAAGCAGAAAGGAGGCGGTATTTTGCCCGTCAATTCATTTGAAAACTACCCGATGTCATGGAAACCCGTACTGCCGCGTTCCGGCCGCCCGCTGTATACTGCCCTTGCGGAGCTTTTGCAGAAGGACATTGAGAACGGCGTGCTCCTGCCCGGTACAAAGCTGCCTCCGCAGCGTGAGCTTGCTGATTTTCTGGATATCAATGTCAGCACCGTTACACGTGCGTTCAAAATCTGCTCAGACAAAGGACTGCTTTCCAGCGTTACGGGCAGCGGTACGTTCGTTTCCTATGACGTAAACACCAGCACGCTTATTATTCCCGAAAACTCCGCCACACACCATATTGAGTTGGGCTCCATGATGCCCGAAACCATACCTCAGGCGGACGCTGTTACTATTCTTCAGAAAATACTTGCTGAAGAAGAATGTAAAAACCTTTTCCAATATTCTTATCAGGAGGAACTGCGCCATAAGGAAGCCGCTGCCCACCTGTTGAACCGTTTGGGGCTTTCCGTCACCAACCCGCGCAGACTGTTATTTGCAAACGGCGGGCAAAACGCCACAGCCGCCATATTCGCCGGACTGTTCCGTTCCGGAGATAAACTTGGCGTTGACCCGCTGGTATATCCAGGCATAAAAGGCGCGGCAAAGCTGTTCGGTATCCATCTTGTACCCATCAGGCAGGAAAACGGCGAAATGAGCCGGAACGCCCTGCTTGCCGCCTGCAAAAACGACGGTATAAAGGGGCTTTATATTATGCCGGATTACCAGAACCCCACCAACCATATCATGACGCTGCCCTGCCGTCAGATGATTGCGGAAACAGCACAGGAGCATGGCCTTCTGGTAATTGAAGACGGTATTAACAGCCTGTTTGCCGCCAATCCTCTGCCTCCTGTTTCTGCCCTCGCGCCGGAGCAGTGTATCTTTCTGCTTAGTCTGTCCAAAACAGTCCTCCCCGCTCTGCGGCTGGCATATCTGCAAACGCCGCTGCGTTGGACAGCCGCGCTGGAGCAGGCACTGTACCATATCAACCTTTCGCAGTCCAGCCTTTTGCTGGAAATCGCTTCGCGCCTGATACTCTCCGGCAGGCTGGAACATCTCCTTGCGGAACGGCGAAAGGGAGCAGCCCTGCGGAACCGCCTTGCTGATGAAATTTTAAGCGATTATACGCTTTTGGGCGCACCGGAATGTTTAAGCCGCTGGCTGCTCCTGCCCGAGAAAACCAGCGGGCAGGAATTTGAAGCAATGGCATTGGAAAAAGGGCTTTCCGTTTATGGCAGCCATCGTTTTACGGTCGGAAAGGAAATATCCGTCCCTGCCGCAAGAATTGCCGTCTGCGCTCCGGAAACCATAGAAGAACTGGAGCACGGTCTGCGCATATTAAAAGACCTTCTGGATTCCCTTTCCTGATTTCTGCTTTCCTGTCCTTTCTCATAGACAAAGCAAGGGCGCAGACCATCATTTCCGGTCCGCGCCCTGCTGTATTATTTCCTGCTTCGAGCCTCCAGCCGATAAATCGGCATTCCCTTTGCAGAAAATTTTTCTTCATATTCCGTCATGATATTTCCCGTAAAATCGCTGTTATGCAGATCCAGGCTGATATTGGACAGTTTCCAGTCCTCCGCGCAAAATTCATTCAGGGAAAATTCAAACAGCCCCCTGTTGTCTGTTTTGAAAAAAATTTCCGCATTTTCCCCCATCGCTTCATGGTATCCGCGTAAAAATTCCCGATAAGTCAGGCGGCGTTTATATGTACGCTTTTTCGGCCAAGGGTCACAGAAATTCAAATACAACCGCTGAAATTCCCCGACCTCGAAGAAATCCGACAATTTTTTCGCATCGCTCCAAACAAAAGCCAGATTCGGCGCAGCCTCTCCCGCTCGTCTTGCTGCAACTGCCACAACGGTCAGCTGACGTTCGATGCCAATAAAATTTACATCCGGCTCTGCCGCCGCACTTTTTGTCAAAAAGCCGCCCTTGCCGCAGCCGATTTCCACATAAATGGGATTATGATTCCCAAAGAATTCCGCCCAATGTCCTTTTTTCTCCTCCGCGTTTTGTATGACGCGGCTGTTTTCCTGTACTTCCTGTTCCGCCCAAGGCTTTTTTCTGACTCTCATCCTCTGTATGCTCCTTCTGCTTACTTTTTCTGTTCATACAGTATCATACTATTGAAGCCCTGTTCTGGCAAGTCTTTCTAATATATAAAGCGTTTTTATCATGCTTTTTCCTTTGGCATATCCTCCCGTTCCAGCCGCGCAAGCCAATACCCCCTTGCATCGTCCACATAACGGAATTCCTTAAAGCCAAAGTTCTCCGCCTCTTTCGCATCTTCCGCCCGATACACACATGGCAGACCCAGCCAAAGACAGCCGCCCTCCGCCCGCAGTATCAAATGACGGTAGCGGCGGTACGGGAGCAGGAAGAAAAATTCTTTCTGCCATTTCAGAGGAATCTTTGCCAAAAGCGTCAATTCCTCCAACGCAAGGCATTTCCATGAAATCCCATCGCCAAAAGGCTGTAATTCCTTGTTTTTTTCAAATTCCACAGGCACGCTTTCCAGCTTGCTCTCCTGTTTCGCAGTCTCTGCCGCAGTCTGTTCCCGATTTCCTTCCGTTTCTCCTATATTGCGGATACGCGCAGTTTCCTCCGGCGTCAATACGCCCGTTTCTTCCAGTTCCTCCAACTCCTGCCGGAATTTTGCCAAAAGCCCCGAAAAATTTCCATGGCAGCTGTCCGCTTTCTGTTCCTCTGCAATTTTATGAGAAAGACTCTCCGGCTGTTCCGTTTCCGACTTCTCCGGCTGTTTGATTTCTGGTTCTGCCTTTTCTGCTTTTTTTGCAATTTCCGCTTTCCTTGCCGCCTCTGCTCGCGGGCGCATTGGCAGGACTGCCGCTTCTGCCGCCTGCAAATGGATTTCATCTGCCTTCTCCGGCTCTTTTACAGGGCGGTTTGGCCGAAATTCGCGTTTCCAGTCCTTTTTCTCTCCAAAAAATGCCGTTAGAGGAGCAGAAACTGCGCCGTTTTTCCCTTCCTCAGCCAACAACACCACTGTTTGAAAATCCTCCGCTTTTTTCCCATGTCCCAATGCGTCAGGGGAGAAATCCCACTTCAATTCTCCCTGCCCTTCCTTGCCTGTAGGACGCAGTTCTCCGCAGAAAAGCGTTTCCGCCGGATTTTCTCCCAGCATGACATACACACCATAAATTCCGCGGCGAAGCCCCTGCACCGTCAGCTGCAATCGTCCCTGCCCGTTTTTGATTTCCATGACACAGCTGCCCCAGGGCGGACGCTTTCCCAGCGCGTAGCCTGCTGTTTCCTGCCGGAGCATTAAAAATACTTTCTCATATCTTCTGTTATACATCGCGTTCTCCCCTTTGCTTGCTTGTCTTACCACTGCAACTGTTACAAACATATGCATATGCAAAGAAAAAAAGAACGGAAATCAAAAAAGCCCATAAGGCACACGACCTCAGGGCTTCTCTGTATACTATATTTATAAAATGAGCATCGCATCGCCAAACGAGAAAAAACGGTATCTTTCCCGCACAGCCTCCGCGTAAGTTTCCATTACAAGCTCCTTTCCTGCCAGCGCAGAAACGAGCATAATCAGTGTCGATTCCGGCAGGTGGAAATTTGTAATCAGGCAATCCACCGCCTTGAATGCATAGCCGGGGTAAATAAAAATTTTCGTCCAGCCGCTTTTTGCCTGTATCACACCATTTTCATCTGTAACTGATTCCAGTGTCCGCGTGCTTGTCGTTCCAACAGCAAAAATGCGCCCGCCGTTCCGTTTTGCTTCATTCATAATGGCAGCCTGTTCTTCCTCCACCACATAATACTCCGAGTGCATTTCATGGTCAAGCACATCGTCCACTTTCACCGGCCGGAACGTCCCCAGCCCGACATGCAGCGTCACATGTGCAATCTTCACGCCCATTTCCTCGATTTCTTTCAACAGTTCCGGCGTAAAATGCAGTCCTGCCGTTGGCGCGGCAGCAGAGCCATCATGCGCTGCATAGACCGTCTGGTAGCGCGTTTTATCTTCCAGCTTATGCGTAATATACGGCGGCAGGGGCATTTCGCCTAGTTCGTCCAAAATGGCTTCAAAAACGCCGTCATAATGGAACCGCACAAGCCTGTTGCCGCCCTCCACAATCGTCAGCACCTCCGCTGTCAGCCTTCCGCCGCCAAAGGAAATTCTGTCGCCGGGGCGCGCCTTTCTTCCCGGGCGCACCAACACCTCCCAAACGTCCAACTCCCGCCGAACCAGAAGCAGTACCTCAATCACTGCGCCTGTGCCGGCCCTTTCACCAAACAGCCGCGCCGGCAGCACCCTTGTATCATTTATCACCAGACAATCCCCTGCACGCAAATAGTCCCTGATTTCCCAAAAATGCTTATGTTCCCGCTCCCCTGTATCCTTATGCAGTACCAAAAGGCGGGAAGATGCACGGTCCTCCAACGGCTCCTGTGCAATCAGTTCCTCCGGCAGTTCATAGTTAAAATCGCTCGTTTTCATTTCCGCCCCTCATTTCCCCAGCAAATACCTTGCCGCATATTCCACGCCGAAAAACTTCAGCATTTTTTCCCGATAAATATATGTGGCATTATCCGGCAGGAAATCGAACCCTTCAATATCGTAATCATGGAGTACATAATGCTCCTCCATATCCTGTGAAAGCACCGTTATCTCCGGGTCCGTCGCCGCCCTGCGGATATCCGTAACCACAGCGTCCACGTCAGAAATGGCATGCATGATTTCCTCAATCTCATGGTCTTTCAGCTTTTTCACATACATTGGTTTCCCCTCCGTTCCTCAGTTTTCCATCAGGTATTTTATGGCATAGTCCGGTCCAAACCAGTCCAGCATCATTTTCCGGTAAATATAGTCAGAGCCTGCACCCGCATTATGGAACCCACGGATATTGTAATCAAACAGCCGGTAGGTTTCCACATCCTCCTGAAATTCTGCCTTTACCTCCGGCACATTGGAAATATTCAGGCTGTCCTCAAAGCTGGAATCATATGTGCGCACACTGATAATCTTTACGCTCCCATCGTCCGAAATCACATTCATAATTTCCCGAATCTGTTCTTCAGTCAGTTTTTCCACAAACATGTCGTCACTCTCCTTTTCTCCACTTTTCAATATCTTCCCGAAGCAGTTCCCAAAGCTCCCGCTTGCCGCAGCCCAGCAGGAGCCTTTCCAGCTCCGCCTCCTCCGGCAGAATTCGCTTTTGCAGCCCTCCGCAGCGCAGTCCTTCGTCTAAAAAGAACCAGAGCGCGTCTTTTTCGGGTTCCCCTTCCAGTCCTCTTTCAAAAAACGCCAGCGTGTTCCCTTTTTCATCCCGCCAGCCCTTTCGGGAAAGCAGGAAATCCCTCAAATTCTTCATCTGTCAGCCCTCTATCGTAATGTCTGTATAGTAGTGGCACAAAATTTCTTCGTAATCATAGCCCTCCTGTGCCATCGCCTGTGCCCCCTTCTGGCTCAGCCCAACGCCATGCCCGAAGCCAACACCCTCAAACACAAATTTTCCGCCGCTGACCGTAGAGATGGACACAGAATATACCTCATAGTCTCCATCTTTCTGCGTTCCGGAGGTTGTTCCTCCGTTTTTCTGCAAAGAAACCGTCAGCTTTTTCCCGTCCATGCTTTTCAGAGAGCCTTCCGTTCTGGCAATAATCCCATCTTCAGCAGCCGCTGCGCGCAGTGTACCCTTTTCTGGCTTTGAGGAAGGCGCAGAGGTTTTTCCATCATACGCACCGATTTCTCCGCCCTTACCATTTATGGTAAACATTTTCCCCGGCAGGCTCCCGCAGGCCGCACCGGAAAAGTATGTCCGAATCTCCTCCTTTGTGAGTGTTTTGCTCCCGCGAGAACCGATGATTTTCAGTTCCTGCACACGCCCGCCTGTCGACAGCTTTGTAATCTCTATGTCCTCCGCTGTGCCAATGCTTTCCCTTTTTGCAGACAACAAAGCGTCCAGCTCATTCAGCGTCAGCGTACGTTTCCATGTATTGTCATCGTATTCCTCCACGACCTCCGGCACTGCCCGCAGATATGCTACCTTGTTGCCCCATACGTTTTCGCTGTTTTCCGTATAGCCGCCTGTGGAGGCAGAAAATACAGCCTCAATCGGTGCACCGTTATAGCAGGCGATTTCCCCCGCTGTATCATCCACCGCGCGTATGGTCGAAGCCGCCTCCCCGCCATAGCCCTGATAAACCTGGCATGCCGTAGTATCGCAAAGCTGATAGCCGCTGCCCGTATGTGCACCCAGTTTTGTAATGGCATATGTCCTTGCGGCAACTGCCTGCGCCTTTAACGCTTCTTCCTCATAGGACTGCGGCATTTCTGCCGGAACAACGCCATAAAGATATTCTTCCAGACCAACTACATTGACTGCTGTCAGCGCACTGCCACGCACAGCAAATGTCAACATACCGCGGTAGCGTTTCCCGTTCACAGAAATGGTATCGTCCCGCTCCGTCCCCATCAGAACGGCAGCCTCCGGCAGAAGCAGGGCAGTCCTGCCGCTGGAAAGGGAATATCCCGTAAATCCACGTATCTGCGTTGCAGATTCCCGGGCCGCCTGCTCCACCTCCGCACGCGAAGCGTTTCTGACATAAACAGTCCAGTCCTCTCCGTCCAGATACGCGGCATATGCGTCCAGCCCCATATTGGAAAGGGAATCCGCTAAATCCAGCGCGTCATCGCAGTCCATTTCGTCATCCACCGCAATATAATCGCCTGACGCCGGTCTTGCCGTAAATCCTCCGGAAACCGTGCCGCCTTCTTCAAATCTTCCGTCCCGCTCTGTGCCAATCAAAATCTCTCCTGTGCCAATCGAAGCCGAAGACGCATTTTTACAGACAGATTCCAAACCAATCCGCACCGTTTCCGGCACATTGTATGCACTCGCCTTTATGGGAAAAGTCAGCAACACAGCACAGAGTAAAACTGCTTTTCCACGCGGAAAAACCGACCCGCAGACCTTTCCCGAAATCCTGTTCATCGGAATATATTCCTCCTTCCGGTATTATGGACATTATCATAAGTAAAATTTATGGTTCCGTTCCTGTTATCTTTATATGTTACCATAAACCTCCGGCTTTGCACAGTATTTTTCTTTTTTCGCAATGTTCAAAATTGGCGCAGGAAATTTCCATCTGTAAAAATATGGAAATCCAGACGCAGCCATCTTACACAGGCAACCTTTTTACAAAGCAAAACGGCAGGAACTCAATGCTCCTGCCGTCTGTCTGCTCTATGTATTTTGTTATCTCAGTACGCGTCTTGCTGTTACATATGTATTCGCGCTGTATCCGCTGTTCATGCTTGTGATTGTTACGCCGTATGCCGCGCCGTCAGTAGAATGGATATATGTTCCATCGCCCATATAGATACCAACATGGGAAATTCTGCTGTTGCCGCCGCTGTTAAAGAATACCAGATCGCCTGCAATCAGTTCGGATTTGGAAACTTCCACGCCGTTGTCCACCATTGTATAAGAACTTCTGTTCAGAGAAACGCCAAAGTTTTTCATAACCGCATAGACGAAACCGGAACAGTCAACACCTTTATTCAAATTTGTACCGCCCCATACATAAGGCGTACCAACGAACTGCTTTGCATAAGCCACAACCTCTGCACCCTTAGAAGATACACTGCCTCTGGAAGTACGCTCACCTTCTCTGATCGCAAGGTAATCTGCGCTGACATAGCCTTTCTGTCCACCGTCCGTCACAATTCTGATCCATTCGGAGCCAATTCTGTCAACATCTACTTCCGTACCATAAGGAAGGACTGTCAACACTTTAGAAATTGTAGACGCTTCTTTCCGCAGTTTTACGCCATCATTAGAAGTTACCACGCCAAACACCGAATCCAGCTTCTGTTCCTTTTCTTCCTTTTCATTGGCAATTTTAGGAACCAGGGAGAGATTTTCGCCGGAAACATAATTTTTATTCACATACGCCGTCGCGCCATCGTAAGAAATGCGGTACCACTCGTCATTTCGTCCCGTAACCGTCACGCTGGCCCCATCAGAAAGCTTTCCAAGGGAATCTGCGGAAGTCGTTGCTTTTCTTCTGACGTTGATATCGGAACCGTTGATTGTGCCTTCGGCTTCTGTTATCTCAAAATAATCTGCCGAAACATAGCCTGTCCCGCCTTCAAAAGAAATTGCAACCCAGCCGCCGCTTTTTTCCAGAACGGCATATTCAGAACCTTTATCAATCTTGCCCAGCACCTCCGCATCGGAGTTAGCCTCTGCCCGTACGTTTACATTTGTGCCGGAAGCCTGTCCCATATCAGCGGCAAAAACTGCCGTTGTGCCAAAAAGTGCAACAGTTGAAGTCAGGCAAACCTGTCTCATCAGCTTTGAAATCGTCATATATGTACTCCTCCGGAATATTTTTCAATTATTACATTTCTGTTACAATTAGTATACGAAAGAGTAACACTTTTGTCAATATTTTTATTTTCATTTTTGCATATTTTTCTCCGCAATCGCATAGCAAAAGCCCCATAAATCCCTACAATCCGCCATTTTTGCATTTTCTTCCCCCTTTCAGATTTCTTAATTTTTTCCGTACTGCCTTCAAAAAATCTTAAATATTTGATATAGTTCCGCCCAGTCTCTGCCTGACCGTTTCATACAGCAGTACCGCCGCCGCGACAGATGCATTCAACGATTCCGCGCGCCCCGGCATTGGAATACGCACCCACTGGCTGCAAAGCGCGGCTCCTTCCTCCGAAAGCCCCCTGCCCTCATTTCCAATCAGGAAGGCGCAGGCATTTTTCAGATTCAGCGCATACGGCATGTCCTCTCCACGCAGATGCGCGGCATAAAGCGGGATGCTCTGCGCCCTCAGCTTTCCTGCGGTTTCCCCCAAAGAAATATTTTGGAACACCGGAATATGAAACAGAGAGCCCATTGTTGCCCGCAAAACCTTGGGGTTATAAAGGTCAACACTTCCTTTCGAAAGAAACACCGCATCTGCTCCACAGGCGTCCGCCGTCCGAATGACTGTTCCCAGATTCCCCGGATCCTGTAAATTTTCCGCCAGAAGAAGAAACGGCCTGTCCCGTCGAAACACCTCGTCCTCCTGCCATTCCAGTTTTTTACAAACCGCCAGAACACCCTGCGGCGTTTCCGTATCGCAGAGCGCGGCAAACAGCAAATCCGGCAGGAGAAGCGTTTCCGCCGCCGCTTCATACTGCGCGGTATCGTGGGTTTCGCAGAATGCTTCCGAAAAAACAAAGTACTCCACGCCTTCCCCTTCCGGTATCTCGGAAACAAAACGCTCCCCCTCCGCAAGGAACAGACCTTCTTTTTCCCTGTTTTTTCTGTTCTTCAACCCATTCAGCCGCTTAAATGTTTTATTTTCCCTGCTTTCTATCCGTCTCACACCGCAATGCCGCCCTTTCTGCCCTTCAGACATTCTTTCCTGATTTTATCATACTGGGAAATCCTGCGTTTGGCAAGCCGCTTTCGCATATTTCGCCCCTCCTGATGGACAAAAAATGCAGAAACTGTTTTTTGCCTCCGTTTTTTATGCTATAATAAGGAAAATATGCAAAACGAAAGGAGATTTTTTATGTCTACACCATTGGAAACAAGAAATGAGCTTCTTGCGAAAACGCTGGTCGGCAGGCTGGAACGCCGTCATTTTGAGGCTTATTACTGCCCTACGGCCGAAGAGGCTGTGAAAAAAGCTATGTCCCTCATTCCAGAAGGCAGTTCTGTTGCATGGGGCGGTTCTGTAACAATCCGCGAAAGCGGTCTGACGCAGGCACTTCACGATGGGAATTATGAAGTAATTGACCGCGACCTTGCGAAAACCCCCGAGGAACGGGACGAACTGCACCGAAAAGGGCTTCTGGCGGACTTCTTTCTTTCCAGCGTCAACGCCATTTCCGAGGACGGTGTACTGGTAAATATTGACGGAATCGGCAACCGCCTTGCCGCGCTCTGTTTCGGTCCGAAAAACGTTGTTATCCTCTGCGGCCTGAACAAAGTTGCGCAGGATGTAGATGCGGCAGTCAAACGTGCGCGCAGCTATGCCGCACCTGTCAACAGCATGCGTTTCATGGGAAAAACGCCCTGCGCTTCTACCGGTACATGCCATAACTGCGTTTCCGAAGAATGTATCTGCAATCAGATTCTTCTGACAAGAAACTGCCGTCCTGCCGGACGTATCAAAATCATTCTGATTGGGGAAGAAATCGGTTTCTAAACCAGGAAATATCCGTTTCCCGAACGCAGAATAAAATGCCTTCCCCTGACAAAGATATCGTTCCTGTCCGATGAAGGCATTTTGTTTTTCCTTTTCCCTTTTGTATTTTTACATTCCCAGATATTTCACATAGTCCCTGTCTCTTATACACATCTCCGAGCCCACGA
>CAMQRG010000034.1 GCA_947036475.1 uncultured Clostridia bacterium | reverse complement strand
AATCAAATGGCTCTCAAGCTATAAAACGGTGGCTCCGAAGCGTTAGAATATTCAATACCGTGTTTCCTCCTCATACTGGACGGAATTGAGCGAAAACGCAATTCCTGCGGATTTCAGCCTTTCGGAAACCATATCCACAACAGGGTCGTTTTCCTCTCTGGTGAAAAAGTCGATATACCCGCTTATGGAAAACTCCTGTTTCCTGTCATCCGCCTCCACAGAGCCGCCCTCCGCCTGTTCCGCCCAAACAATATAGCGGTCTTTCTTTTTGAATGCGTGGTAATGAAACACATCTACCGGCAGGGAAACCAACGCCAGCCGCACCCGTTCTGTCAGTTCATGCACCATTTATCACCCTTTCCAGCGTCAGCTTTGTAATATTCAGCCCGTTTTCGTCCTTCATGGGCTGGCAGAGGCGTATCAGATACCTCTGCCCGTCCTCCATGGTTACGGCGTCCAGCACGGAAATATCATGCCAGCCTGGGATATTCACCACCGCGCTGACGCTCTGGTCTGCCTGCAGAGCCGTATAGTACCGGCTGAAGCCCAGCACATCATACCCGAAATAATGCCCGGAGAGCAGCGTCTGTGTTTCCCGGGGCATTGCCCCATTCTCCGCCGTGTTTTCCGTGCGGTATACCTGCAGAATGCCATCGTCAAACGTCATGAGCCGCCACTCCCTTTCTGGCTGAACAGCAGGTTGTTCAGCTCATAGCGGAGAAAGCGCGGCATGGCGGTATCCGTTCCTGCGCGTCTGCGGAACAGGTACGCCGCGTAATGGATAACCGCCATTTCACATTCAATGTCCCCGCGCCGGAGGGTGATTCCCTCCCGACGGACTGCCTGCTCCGCAAAAGACAGCAGTGTAACCAGGTATTCGTCATTTGCCACCGTTGTCAGCTGCAAATCCTTTTTCAATATCACCAGCTTCTGCGCCTCCGTCATGCCGCCCCCTCCTTACTCCTTTGCCGCCGTTTCCTCGTTAGCCTTATCCGGCACGAATGTAATGCCTTCCGCAAAGGGCGTTGTCCCGTTCAGCCCGACCGCTATAAACCCTTCCGGTATCACGGGCAGCCCGTCATACCTTGCCGTACCCTTAAACACCGTCTGGTCCTCGATAAACAGGACATGCTCCGAACGCGCCAGCTGTGTCCCCGCGCGTTCCGCCAGCAGGTACAAATCCCCATAGCCGCCGATGATAACGTCATCTGGGATAAAATCCAGTTCCACGATTTCCCCGCCGATAATCGGCATGGCCCGCTCCATTCCTGCCGCCACAGCACCCGCCGCGTTAAAGGTCAGCGATTCCGCCAGCAGCGTTGTGCGCGTCTTCTCATTCATCGCCCAGAATTTTTCACCTCGGCTGTATTTCCCTTTTGCGCTGCCGCCCGCTTTGATAATGCTCTGGAACAGTTTTATGCCTGTGCTGTCCGTTTTCAGTATAGAAATGATGTTCGAAGCATGCAGGTCTTTCCATTCCCTTGCGTTCTCGGGATAATCGGAGGGCTTTTCCGTCTGCGCCAGCCTCGTGAAAATACCCAGCGGCATTTTCGTCCCTTTGCCGAACAAAATCGCCTTATCCAGCGCAAGGCCAATCGCCTGACCGATGCCTGTCAGCAGTTCAGAGGCAAGCGAAAGGTCGCTGTCCTCCAGCGTGGCGTTGCATACCGCCACATACCCGCCGACCTTATACCCGTCCACCTCCACCTGATTGAACAGGAAATCCAGTTCGTTCAGCTTGGCGCACATTTCCGTCCATACCGCCTCGGGAATGGTCCCCATGATGTTCTGCCTTGCCGTGCCGGATACGGGGCGTAAATGCACCTTACCCAGCAGTTTGGAATACCCGCTGATGTTTTCCCGGATAATCCCCAGCATAACGTCCGGAATGGTCAGTTCCGCCCCGCTGACAGCCCGCCTCTGTCCCGCAAGCTCCCTTGCCCGCTGCAAAAAGTCCTTTACGTCCTCCCGCGCAAAAAACGCGTCCCTCTGCTGTACGTCCATGCCAAAAAATTTCCTCGTTTCCAAAATCCCCGCACTCCTTTCCTGCTCCCCTGTTGTTTCCGGCTTCTTTGCCGGCGGCTTCTGCCGCTTTTCCTCCGCCTCGATTTCCGCCTCCAGACGCTCTACTTCCGCCTCCAGCTCACCCTTCGCCGCTTCGTGTGTATCTTTTTCCTGCTGGAAAGCCTCCGCCTGCTGTTCCACAAGCTCCCTGTCCTCTGCGGCTGTTTCCTCTGTCATTTCCTCCACAGCGGCGGAAAGCTCCGCCTCCCGTGTTTCAAACTCCGCATCTTTCGCCCGCAGGCGTTCCAGTTCCTTCTGCTTCGCGTCCAGCCTGGAACGCAGAACCAATGTTTTCAATGCCATTTAATCCTCTCCCTTCACCTTCCGCAGCGTCCGCTCCTTCCATATGGAAAATTCCCGCCGCCGCTTTTCCCTCAGCTGTTCCTTCCGCGCGGATACGCCCGTTTCCTGATACGCCGGAAACGTCACTACGGAAACTTCGTACAGCCTCACTTTTTTAATCGTCCAATGCACCGCGCCGCCGATTTCCGTAAATTCCTCCTCCAGAATGTCAAAGCCAAAGCTGCACTGGTCTACATCGCCGCGCTTTACCCGCTCGTACAGGTTCATGGCGTCCGTATCCTTCGGATTGATTTTCACCTCACCCCAAAGCCCGCGGCTGTCCGTTTTCAGCGTCAGCGTGCCCGCCTTTGTCCGCCCCAGTACAAGCCGTGTTTCATGGTCCGTCAGACAGCGTATGTCGCCGGATAACGCCCCGTCAAACGCTGTCGGCGCAATGCTTTCCGTTGCACCTTCCCAAAGCTCATAATCCGTATCGAATACAGAAAAATAACCGCTGATATAGCAGTCACTGGCATCTTCCCTTGTCTGAAATTTTGACGCCGCACTGCGCGTCTGTTTTTCGTCCCGCAAACGCCTTCCCTCCTTCCTGCTTTCTCTTTTCCTTTTTCCGGCGGAGCACCTCAGGAAACTACGTTTTCTCCGCCCTTCACGAAAGAAGCCCTTGCGTTTTCTCCGCAAAGGCCCTATAATAGACATATAAAAAGGATTGCCGCTTTTGGAAGGGCGGTCAGTCCCGAATAATCGTTCTTTGACCGTCTAACTTCTGTTAGGCGGTCGTTGTATTATTTACGCTTGTGTAAACACAAGGTGATAACACCGATGATTACCAAGCAAAATTGAAACAATTCACTGTATGTAACCATCTTACCACCCCCTTAAAAGAGAGTGACCAACCGCCAAACGGCAATCCTTACGGCAGACTTCTCCGCCGCAAGTCTATTTTACCACAGCTTTCCTTTTTCCACAAGAAACCCGAAAACATTTTCGTTTTTCCTATTTTTCCAGCTTCTTCTGCTCTCCTATCATCCCCTGCGGGATATAGTTTTCCAGAATCACCAATTCATCCAGCCCCGCTTTCGGGCTGAGCCCCATCCAGTCCCGCACCTCGTTCCCCGTCATGATGCCGCGTGTATACAGGTTTGCGCCAACCTCGGAAAGCGTCCGGATATCATAGGAATAAAGCGAACGTATGCTGAAACGGAAATACCAGTCAGGGCTGAGCAGCAGTTTTTTCGTCAACTCCTGCTCGATTGCTTTGCAGATTGGGCGGATACGGGTGTTGATAAAGTTATTCCACTCTGCCTCGCTGTATTCCCCTTCCCCCACGACAAACGGCGGCACGTCCAGCACGGCCGCGACGGCACGCCTGTCCATGCGCACGCTGTCCGCAATGGCAATGTCATTCAAGGAAAGCGGGCGCACCTCTATCACCTCGAACTGCTCCGCCGGCAGCATCCACGGCTCCCCTGCCTTTGTGCTTTCTACATACTGCTCCAGCAGGCGGCTCCGCCCCTCTTTGCTGGCAAATTCCTCCACCATGCCGTCCACCTTGACAATCATGGAGGGCTTCCATTTGCTTTCCATGAAGCCCTTTTTTGTGGCGTTTGCCTGCCGGAGGTTTTCCGCCGTTTCTTTCAGTGTGGCGCGGCAGCCCGTTCCCCTCCAGTATTCCCGCGGGCTGGGGTTCAGCACGAAATGCAGCACGTCCGCAGGGCTGTACATCTTCCCATTTACAACAACCCGATAGCCGCCCTCCCCGTCCGGCACAAAGGAAACCGCCTCCGCCGGAACGGGCGTCAAATCCTCCAGATACCCCCGTTCCGTTTTGGGCAGGACGACCGCGTTCCCGTCGCCCTCCAGCAGGAGCGTGCGCACCACCGCCGCAAGGAATGTCTTGCGTGTCGTAAAGCGGTTCGGGGAAATGTCAACCTTTTTCGACAGTTCATTTCGTATGCGTACATCGCCGTTTTCCGTATTTGCCATTAAATGCAGCGTCATGCCGGAAATCAGGTCAGCAATCTTATTCACCGCCGCAATGATTTCAGGATTCTGTGACAGCTTCGTGTAGCCCGTTTCGCACAATACGTCATACGATGCCGGAGAGCAGAGGAAGGACACCGCCTTTCCCGCCGGTTCCGCCCTCGTTTTCTTGCCGCTTTGTTTTTTCCTTCCCATGAAACACCACCTCATTTCAGCCAGTCTGCCGCTTTCTGGCTTTTTTCCATATCAATCAGCATCTGCTTCGCCGCAATCACATCCGCGTCAAACAGGTCAATGCGCAGCGTCGGCTGTACTTTTTCAAACCGTACAAAATCGTCGCTGTCCTCTGCCGCCTTCACGTTCCCAATGCAGTATTCAAATGCCTTGTTGCCCAGATAATAAAATTTCCGCTGTTTAATCTGCTTTTCAATCTCCCGGAATGCCTCCGTCTTTTCCACATAACGCTGGGACTGGTCGCGCATTTTGAAGCCTGCCTTTTTCATCTTCATCACAAACTCTCGGGAATACCGCTTGTCATAGCCCACCCAGCGTATTTTGAAGCCCAGTGTCCGCATTTTCACAAACCACTGCACCACATCATCGTACCGTATGACTTCATCGTTGCAGAGCGTCAGCCAGCCCTGCTCCTGCCACCAGAAAAACGGGATATTATCCTCATCTGCCTTGATATGCGCCTGCGTAACCGGCATGAAGCCGTGCGATATGCTGATATCCACGCCCTGATACCGCCCATGGAGCGCGGTTCCCGTCAGGTCGTAGAGCTTGGATAAGTCCGCCCCGCCGTACCATGTTACCGGCAGCTTTGCCATCTCCTCCAGCGTCCACGAATAGCCACCGTCCGACGCCGTTACCTCCGCCATATCGAAATAGGTTTCCACCGCCGAGGTAAACACATTGAGCGACTTTGCCAGAAAATCCTTCCTCTGCTGCGGGTCGTTCTGCGCCTGTACCGCATCATTCATGATTTCTTCCGGCCGTATAGATATGCCATAGGCAGGGTTTGCCATCTCATGCGTCCGCTGGTTTGTGTAATCAATCCATTCCTTCCCGTTTTCCGTTTCCACAGGGTCGGCTTCGCAGATGAATATGAAATACTGTTCGTCTTTTACCTCGCCGTCCAGCACCCGCTTGCAGTATTTCACCCGCTGTGCCAGAAAGCTGTTCGGGTCGTCGCCCGCTGTGGATATGCCTATCATCAGCTTGTTTGTGTATGCCTTCATTGCCTCTTTGAATAAGTTATACTGCTTCGGCTTCTTGAAGGCATGGATTTCGTCCGCTATCGCAATGTTGCAGTTGAAGCTGTCCTGCGCGTCAGGGTTTGCCGCCAGTGCTTTCAGGCTGAACAGCCCGCCGCCCAGCTCTGCCGAAATGGAATGCTCGTTGTTGTTGTCGATGATGCGGAACGGCCCGCCGCGCTCCCTGTCCTCCCCCAGCCGCACAATGTTGTATTTCAGAAACTGGAAGGTTTCCATGGTCTGATTCTGCGCCGCCGCCACAACATAAATCTTTGAACCGCTCCGCCGGTAAAGCAGCCCCAGCGCGTAGGCAAGTGCCGCCGCAAAGCTGGTTTTGATATTTTTACGCGGGATAAAAATAAGAGCCTCATGAAAGCGGTTGATATTCGTACCAGCCAGCTTGAAGCCCAGAAGATTGTATATGATGAACTTGTGGAAATCCGTCAGCAGGAAAGGACTGCCGCGCAGGGGCGTTCCGTCCATCCGCTCCCCCTGCTGGTGGCAGATGGTCTTTTCTATGATTCCGATGCAGAACTCCGCGTCACGCGGCCTGAAGTCATAGGCCGGATTTTTGAGGTCGTCCAAAAACCTCTGGCAGCCCTTCACGCGGTATGCGTTCGCCAGTATCCTGCCGGAAACAATGCCCTCCGCATACGCCATTACCATATCCCAGTTTTTATATTTCCCCATCTAACTCCACCAACGCTTTCCCGAGCGCGCTTTCCTTCTTGTCCTCCATTGTCCTGGAGTGTATCTGCTTCAATCCTTTCGGCGTCAGCCCGAAAATGTTTTCCAGTTCCAGCAGTTCCTTCCGCAGCGTTTCCATCGCCAGATAAAGCGGCGTTTTCCTCTGGTTGGTTGCGCCGGATTTGTTGGTATACTCCTCCGTAATGGCGCAGCCCTCCTCATACCACTGTTCCTTAAGCACGTCATACTGCACCCGCAGGTCGGCATACCGCTCCATGCTGTCCTCAAATTCCCTGCGGTACGTCCCCGCCTTTTTCATATTGTTCCGCGTCCGCGCCAGAATTGTCTTTGTCCGTTTTTTCAGTTCCTCTCTCATCAGCTCCCCCCTTTTTCGCAATCCTCCAGAGTTGGAAAAGGCTCCACCCCCACAGTAGCGGCATGCCTGGGCAAAATTCAAAAGGGAGGGGGGATTGCTTTTTTCTTCCGCCAGTCCTTCCCCGGAACAGTTGAGCGCATCAGCTGTTTTCCCAGCTCAGTCAAGCCGCCCGTCATGTGGTTCTCCAGCTTCTTATGCGTGGAATAGCTGACGGAAATCAGGTTCCAGTCTGCATAGGCGTATTCAGGATATTCCTCCGCAGGATAAATATGATGCACCATCTGCGCCGCCGCTGTCCGCCCGTACCATCCCGCTGCAACGTCCCTGTATCCATCCAGCCGCAGTATCTTCGCCCGCTTCTTCTTCCATTTCGCACATTGGTAGTCCATGCCGTCGCCCCCCTTCCCAAAAGAAAAAGACGTCCCGCTCCATAGCAGCAATGCCGCCATGCCGGATACGTCCTTTCCTGTTACGTGTATATATCCAGAGCCAGCAGTCCCTTGGCTTTGTCCTGCCCTCCGCCCTCTGGCTCCATGGTATCATAGTACCACATTGAAATGGGACATGTGGGACATTTCAACATTTTTTCAAAAATCTTTCAAAATATTTTTTACAACTGTCGCTTGTCGCTTTCCCGCCCATCCTGTCCGCCACTTCATACCACGAAAGCCCGTCCAGGATGCGGTACTGCACAATCCGCCGCATCCGGCTGTCCTCAATGCTGTTTATGTATTCCTCCGCCTTGTTCGTCAGTTCCAGAAGTTTCCCTTCCGCCTCCTCCAGCTTCAGCAGATAATCATACAGGCTCCGCCTCCGTCTGTCATACTCTGCATAGGGAAAGCCTTCAATGCGGATGCTGCCAAATGTGCCGTCCTGCCGTGTGCCTTTCACCGCATCAAGCACTGTGCCTTCTGTTTCCAGCCGCTCCAGCTGCCTGCGCACCCCCTCCGCCCTCCGGCGGATATCTTTAATTTCCTCCTGCAAATCTGTATACTGCGTTAAAATGCTTTTGTCCAAGATGCCCGCCCTCCTGATTTTTAATCTTATACTGTACTCAAATCCCGCTCCTTTGGCAAGGCTGTCACCCCGTTTCCGTGTTTCCGCTCCTATTCAGGCCAGTCAAGAGCCTGCCCGCAATGGTAACAGTAATCCGCTATGCCTGTTCCCGAGAAGCTGCCACCGCATGACGGGCATATATATCCGTCTGTGTATCTTATTCTACTTTCGTTGACCTTCTGCGGCTTCTTCCCCCTCTGCCTTTCCCTTGCCTCCCTGCATTCCTCAACTGTGCCGATTGCCCGGTACTGCTGGATTTCCATTAATGCTTTAACCGAGGCTGCTATCACAAGATTATTGACTTGATAGTCAATCCCTTCCCCTCTCATATCTTCTTGATACAATAATTCTTCTATCGCTTCATTTTCCGTCATTCCGCAGCCCTCTCCTTTCCAATCTCCGCCAGCACATCGGTCCTCTGTGTATAAAACCGCCCCTCCGCTGCCTTCTCCGCCTTTCTGACATCACCCAGCAGCTTCTCCAGCCCAAAGACAACCTTTCCGTTTTCCTCCAGCCAGTCCATAACAGGCTGAATCTGTTCCCGCCTGTCCTTTGCCGCCCGCCGTTCCTGCCTTACCTGCGCCAGCTTCTTTGCCGCCCTTGCATATTCGTGGTATGTATTTTCATAAAGCTCCAAGCTGTGCAGCAGGTCCTGCGTTGCGTCATTGGCTTCTTTTTCGCTGGATACGGCAATATTGTAATCTGTTTTCGCTTCGCGCAGGAAATCCAAAAATCCTTCCATCTGCTTACTGGTTTTCAAGTCGTCGCCTCCCTGCTCCCATCTACCCCAGCCATCCGAAATCAAGCATTTTTATCCCGTCCTTCGTGGCTTTCCCGAAGGTCAAAAACAATCTGGCACAGTCTTTCACAAATCGCGCTCGCCATTTTATCTTCTGCCAGTTCTCGGACATACCTTTTTCCGCAGATTTGGCAGGTCAATTTCCGCACATTATCCCACACCTGCCAGGAATAAAAAGGGCGTCCAAACGCATTTGCCATAATAGAGTTGTGCGCGCATTTCCCGCTCCTCGTGTCCTTGGAATTGAACCATTTTTCCCGCGGCTCCCGCAATACTGCGCCGCTGTGTTCCTTTGCAAGCATCGGCTTATATTTTTCTTCCAGACGTTTTTCCAGTTCGTCTACGATTTCCCTCTTTTCTTCTTCCGTCATTCTATCTCCATCCTTTCCGCTATCCCCCGCCGAAACCCTCCAATCCCCGCGAAGAAATCAATAAACGTCATCATATCACCGCATCTTCCTCTGTTCCCGTTCCAGCCTCTCAATCTCCGCAAAATCATACGCACTCTGCGTATAGTTGATAAAGCGGTTCTGCTTTTTCGGCTGGGACTGCGCCGTCTGTGCCTGCGGCCGGTTCCCTTTATCCTGTTCTGCGCCCAGCCAGTTCATAATAAACCGCCGGATACCCCTTCTGGTCTTACGCTTCGCCGGATTATTCTTCAGCCACGCCGCCATTTCCCGAAACTCCTGCGCAACGTCCACCGCCGGATACGTCCCCGCCCATTCCGCCAGTTCCTCCGCCGAAACGGCATACACTGTCCCATCATTCAGGAGCAGTTCTGCCGCTGACGGTCTGGGGCAGGCGGGCGCAGAGGCGCCCTGCGGCTCCGCGCTATTCCCTTTTCTACTCTCCTCTACTCTGCTTTTCTCTACTCTACTCTGTGGATTTCTGCATACATTAACGCCGTTTCTGTCAGCATTTATGGAGTTAATGACTACATTTCTGCAATTTTCGGGCACATCAAATAAAAGGTACTCCTTTTTCAGTTCCACATTTTCGCGTCTGGACGCCGCATTCAGGTAACGTTTCTGCACCCCTGCCGAAGTAAGGACACCGTACCTTTTGAAAATGTTTTCTGAAAAAATACCACGCCGGATACAGGCCGCGACAATCTCGCGTATCAAGTTTTTTTCCTCACGGCTCGAAACACCATTCTCTGACATAAAAAGCAACGAGGAATCTTCATTCCATTCACAGTAGTAACCAAACTCGCCATATATTTTCTGGTAGAGTTTAACAACTATAGCAAATCCTTTCAGTCCAAATTCCGCCTGTATCAGTCTTACCTTTTCTTCCATGTGGCAGTCCAATTCAAAGTAGTCAAGCCCCGCTTTGGTTGGTCTTGCCATAGCTCCTCCTTTTGGTAAGCCCGGGTCTCAGCTCCTGCGGAGCTTCAAGCCCCGGGCTTGTGACTGTTGGTACAAACAGATGCGTTCCGGCGTGGCAAAGCCACTTGAAACGCCCTGTTTTCCTCGAACGGGCAAAGCCCGTCCTGCGGTTAAAATGCGGGACGCTGTCCCACACCCTGCAAGGAACTTCGTCCCTTAACCCTTCTGCCGCCGTATAAAATACGGCGGAAATCGGGGTCTGGGGCATGATGCCCCAGCGGGGATTGGGGCAGCGCCCCAAGGTCTTCTCACTCCTCCTTCCGCAGTTCCTCCCGCAGGTGATACCGGAAAATCTGATAAATCAGTTTCCCTGAGAAAGGCGGCTGGCAGAACCACAGCCGCAGGCCGTAGCGTTCCGCCCAGCTGAACAGGTTTCCTTCCAGCGCGGCGGGGTGCAGGCGGGAAACATACGCATGCCCTTCCACCTTCTCCCAGTCCGCGCCCTCAATCAGCAGATGCACCTTGGCGCCGCTTTCCTCCGCCCGCTGGAACTCCCGTTCAAACCTTGCCCTGCCATACGTGAAATTTCCACATATCTCATCTAAGCAGGCCTTTCTTTCCACAACGATACTGCCCCGACAGTCTCTTTTGCTCTCATCAGGGTGCGTATACCGGAAAGAATAGTCCCCGAAATCCAGCTTCTGCCGCTCATACGGGCAGCCCAGCGCATCCAGGGCCGCCCCGATATGCCCCCATTTCTTTTCTCTGGTATCCACCAAAACCTCCATGGAGCGCAGTGCGCGCTCAATTTCGGCGTCATTCCATTTCCCCATCAGAATGGCAGGTCGCTGTCGTCCACGTCATTTGCGGGGAAAAACCCGTCAGGCGTGCCTGTGTTCTTCTTTTCCAGCATCAGCGGCTGCGGGATTTTGAACCGTCCTTCCCGTATGGCGTCCGCCGTGCGGAACCCGCGGCACGTCACAAAAAACCCATGGTTCCCGTTGAACTCGTATTCCTTTTCCCCAAACACCGCGCCAGCCAGCTTCCCTTTCAGCGCCTTTTCATCGAAATCGAACACAAAGCCGGGGTTGCTTGCCTCGATGCACGCCATCTGGTTCGCGAAATAATCCTTTCTGCCATCATCGGCATCGTCCGCCGGTATCGTCAGGCTCCGCGTGCCGCGCCATTTTTTAGGCTCCTGCTGGCCGATGTAATCCAGCCGGAAAAAGTCTTTGCGCTCCCCCTCCGCAATGTCAAAGCTGATTTTCAGCGCACTGCCCCAGCTGTATTCGATTTCCTCCGCGTCCAGAATCTTCAGCACATACCCGCCGACCGGCAGCTTTTCACGCTCCTGCGTGGGCGTGCCCCGTTTGTAACCGTTGTATTTCCGCATGGTTTTCCTCCTTAATAATCCGCCAGTGCGTCCAGCACCTTCTGCATGTCGTTTTCGATCTCAAAGCTCTCGAATGCCCCCATCGGGCTTTTGGCAGTGCTGTTTTTCGCCTGCGTTTCAAATATGTTGCGCTCGTCCTCGGTCCGCTTCGCCAGAAGGACCGTGCTGAACAAGCTTTCCAGTACCAGCTTTTCCAGCTTCCGCCCGTTCGTGCGGATGTGGGTGAACACATAGCCGTAGTCGTCCCGCACCGTTTCGCTGTGCATCACGAAAATGACTGTCAGATCCTCCCGCTGGCGGCCGGCCGTCTCGACCATGTCCCAGACGAACTGCGTCAGGTCAATCCACTTGCCGAAGCCGTTTTCCTTCATGCCCTTGACCTCCTTGTCCACCATGCAGGTGTTGAGGGTGTCGATGACGATTGTCTTGATTTCGTGGCGTTTCTCGCTGATTCTGCAGAGTATCCGCTCGATTTTCGGGATTTCCCTGCATGAAAAATAGTTCTTGTTTTCCACACTGTACTGTCCGCGCCAGCCCTTCCACGAAAGCCCTTTGCCGTCGCAGTCTATGTAGTAAGTCGTTTTCGGGTCAAGCGTCCGCATGGCGGTCGTCTTGCCGCTGCCGCTTTCCCCCATCACACAAACCAGCCTGCTCATTCGCCCGCCTCCTCTCGGAACGGCACTTCGCCATGCCGCGCCTTTTCCCGCATGACGCTCCAGAGCCGCTCTTTTTCTTCCTCCAGCAGCTTTTTCCGGCCGTAAAGCCCCGCAATGCTGTGCTTGACGTCCTGTATTTCCCTGTCAATGAGCAGGAAGTTTTTGACGTCAGGGTATTCGGGTTTACATCCAATCTGCCGCAATACATTTGTCGCATCCAATCCAGTCACCGCCTTGTCTGTAACGTACTTCGTAGTCCTCACTGCCGCAGCAGGGGCAGGGTATGTGGCCGGCTTCGCCGGCTGCACAGCCGCTTCCAGCGGCCATGAACGGCTCCCTCCGGCACATCATGCAGCCGTCACACTCCCGCGCCCCGTTCACACATGCCATCGCCATGGGCCGCCTCCTTCCCCCCAGCCCTGCCGCAGTCACATTTTTCCCCGTGGTCTAAATGCGCGCCGCAGTTTGGGCAGACCTCATACGGCCTCTGCCGCTTTTTCCGCATCTTCCGCACCCTCCGTTTCTTCTGCATGGGTCTGTCCAACGCCGCCCGCCTGCACCGGAGCCCCCAGCATCTCAGTCAAAACATTTTTAGTGATATATGGATCGCTTTCCGTCCACGCCAGCACCGCCTTGACCCTGCCGTTCAGCTCCCAAAGTTCCTGTAAGTCGTTTTCCGGTATTAAATTTTTCATCTTTCTCCCTCCTGAATTGTCATATAACATTTTTTCCTGCTGTTCCACTCCACAGCTGCCGGAGCACCGCATCGGATACAGTTTATGTCGAAAACCCCGTCAACGCTGTTGGTCAGATAAGACGCATTATTTCCGCATTCGCAGTTTGCCCACAACCGGCGCAATGCTGCTTCCTCCAGCTTCATTTTTTCACCGCATTCGTTACATTTGTAATATTCCAGCTTATTCTTTGTGCAAAATGTTTTCGCTGCTCCACAATGCTCGCATATCAGATGCAGGAAGCCGCTGACGCCGGCCTGGAAGCAGTTCTTCTCCCCATTTACAGCAGGCAGCTTTCCTTTTCCGGTGTGGATTCTTCCTGTGGCGGCTCTATTGGCGGCAGTTTTCCCTGCGGTGTTTTTGCCAGCTGCGTCTCTGCGCCGATGCCCAACAGAATGCCGCAGCATAAATCAAAATATCCTTCTTCCTCCCCGTCCCGGATAATCAGCTCCCTTGTATTTGTTTTCAGCTTGAACATGTCATTCCTCCCTCCGCCAGGCTTTGCCTGTATCAAACTGCCGGTTTCCTCTTGCAAAACGGCAGCCATTTTGTTATGATGTAAGTGGTTGTTTTTCTAATCCCCTGTAAAGCGCGCCAACGCTTCACAGTCCGCAAGGCGGACGTTGCAGGGGGATTTTTATTTCTCTCATTATGCTCCTGCCTCTCCAAGAAACAGGTTTATAAAATAAATCTGTCCTTTTCCTGTAATTTTAGGGGTTTTGCTGATACTGGTATGCCCGTCCGCATGGGAAACCGTGCTTTCTTTGATTTCAAACAGACCTCTTTCCATGCTCCGCTGTGTCGGCATGTTGTAATCGGTGCCCTTGCGGCTGATTAAGTAACCTTTTTCCCGCATCCATGCAAACAGCCTGTTCTGCCCCATGTCAATCCCGTTCTGTTTTAGCAGTTTCGCCAATTCACCGATTAAAATAGAGGTTCTGGCAACAGATACAGAGTTTGCAAAAGCTATCAGCGGCTTGTCCTGCTCGGCTTTTTCCTCTAAAGCAATTCGTTTTTCCCGCTCGCTTTTAATCTCATTCAGCAAACGGATTGCCGTATCAGGGTCGGAAAGCATCTTTTCCACCGTTTCCGCCGTGGCATACATGCCATGTCTGCGGATAGAAGGAATGATTTCGTCCGCTACCAACGCCTGGAACCGCTCCGCCGCTTCGTTTTTGGCTTTCATTGCAAGGCGGTAAAAGATGTTTTCGGGGATAAAATCAGGGCACATATTCTGGTAACTTGAACCGTTGCAGGAAGTTGCAACGCCTAAATCGCAAAGATATTTATGTACTGTATTCCACCGTATAACCTCGTTGCCACTTGCGGCAACGGTAGTAAACCCCAGACCCCTTGCAACCGTTTCCAGCTTCAGATAAGCCGTTCCGTCTTTCTCAAAACACTCAATTCCGCTAATGTTCAAAACTTCATTCACTTTTTTGACCTCCTTCTTTTTTGCCTTTCCTTCCTGATACATCCTTGCGTGTTTCCAGACATTCGCCGCCGCACATCTGACTGCCAGTTCCAGCGACATATGCGCCGCTTCGCTTTCCGGCAGCATGATATACTCTGCCTCTTTTTTCATGTAGTCCCAGAAAAACTGGTTTGCCTGCTCTACCTCATAAAGACTTGGGTGAAATTCCATTGGTGTAAACCTGTCTCTTATACACATCTCCCAGCCCACGAGACGCTACGCTATCTCGTATGC
>CAMQRG010000033.1 GCA_947036475.1 uncultured Clostridia bacterium | reverse complement strand
AGATAGCGTAGCGTCTCGTGGGCTCGGAGATGTGTATAAGAGACAGCCATCACGCAGTTCGGGTTTACGATTTTTCTTGCCATCGCCTTCCAGGAAAGCGCGCCGCCCTTCCCCTGCAAGGCATAAATGCCGTAAGTCCACAAATACAGATGTACGCCGAAAAAAGCCGCCGACATATACAACGCGGCCACCTGCCCGAAAAACAGCATTGCCACAGGCAGACCGATGAACCCATTATTCACAGTCGCAAGGCTGCATTCCAGCATGCCCAGCTCTCCGGCGGAATAGCCCCTGTTCCTGCAAAACAGGCGCATCAGTCTGCCGCCGAACAGCATCGCTCCGTACTGCGCCGCCGCCACGCCAAAGTAAACCGGCAGACGGCTGGGTGCAATATCATTGCCGGAAATCGTTACCAGAAGAAGCGCAGGGCATGTTACCTGCATTACCAGCGAGCCCAGCCCCGTATTCACCTCCGGCGTAATCCAACCCCTGCGGCTGCAAAGGCAGCCCACGCCGACCATAGCAAAAAGTACAAAAAACTGTCCAAACATACCATTCCCCTATCCTATCTTTTCAGAAACCGCCGCACGCCACCCCGTCATACAAGGAAGAACATAAACAAGCGGGGCATACGCCCCGCCCAGTTGCATTGTACCGTTACGCGCCCGCTTTCCTTATTCGTAATGTATTACAGATTCCACATGATAGCCGTGCAGCGCCTTCCTGCCTTCCAGAAAATCCAGCTCAATCAGGAACACCAGCGCAGCTACCTCTGCCCCTGCGCTTTCTACCATCTCTACAATGGCTTTTGCCGTACCGCCTGTCGCAAGCAGGTCGTCTACAATTACGACTTTCTGTCCCTGCTGCACCGCATCTTTATGCATTTCTATTGTTGCCGTACCATATTCCAGCGCATATTCCCTGCTGATAACCTCTGCGGGCAGTTTTCCCTTTTTCCGCACAGGCACGAAGCCTTTCTTCATATTGTACGCCACAGGCATACCGAAAATAAAACCTCTGGATTCCGGCCCCAGCACAAGGTCAAATTCTACGCCGTCCAGCTTTGCCTGCATATCTTCCAGAGACTGCGCCATTCCTTCCGCGTCTTTCAAAAGCGTTGTAATATCCCGAAAAATAACACCTTTCTGCGGGTAATCCGGAATAGATCTGATTTTATCTTTCAAGTTCATTGTTCCTTTCATCCTCCTTCTCCGAAAGCCTGAAATCCTTCAGTATCAGCTGCACGCTGCTCCTGCCGTTATATGTATTGATATCAACACTATATACAATATCCATTAAAACAGGCAGACGCCCGCTTTCCCATATTTTATCACATTTTTCCTCCGGGTACAATTCTTTTAGCTTTTCCCGCAGCATGTCGTACCCATCGAATGAAATTGCCGCATGACGTATGCCGCTTGCCGGCTCTGCCAGCATAAAACGGAGAATATCTTTGTTTTTCCCAATCCGGTCAAACCTGTCTGCACGTATCTCCTTCGAGCCGAACAACGGTGTCGGATTGCCCTTGCCGAAGGGCGCAAGCCCCGCCAGTTCCTTCGCCAGCCCCATGTCAATCTCCGCGAAAGACAGCTGTTTTTCAATGCGCAGTACGGGCGTCAGCTGTTCCTCCGTCAGCGTGCAGGCGGCATTCAGCCGTTCCCGCAGGGGCGCGATGTTTTCCACCGGCAGGGAAAGCCCCGCCGCCATAGCGTGCCCGCCAAAGCGTGTAAACAAATCGTGGCAGGCATACAGCGCTTCAAACATATGATACCCCTCAATACTCCTGCCTGAGCCCTTCGCGCCGTCCTCACTGCCTGTAATCAATATGGTCGGACGGTAGTATTTATCTTTGACGCGTCCCGCCACGATTCCCGCAATGCTTTCGTGTATCTGCGGGTCATACAGCACCAGCACAGGCTGCTCCATGGCGTTCTCCTGCGCCAGCATCTCCGCCGCACGCTTCGCCGCTTCTTCCGTCAGCTTTTTACGCTCCGCGTTCAGTTCCGCCAGCTGTTTTGCCCGCTCTCTTGCGCGCTGTTCGTCCGTTTCTGCAAAAAGTTCCGCCGCAGCCGTTGCACTTTCCAGCCGTCCTGCCGCATTGATACAGGGACCAATGACAAAGCCGAAATGGTATTCCGTCATTGTTTTATCCGCAAGCCCTGTTTCCGTAATCAGCGCACGCAGGCCAATGTTTTCCGTCCGCTGTACCTCCGGCAAACCCATGCGTACCAGAATCCTGTTTTCTCCCGTCAGGTCCACAATGTCACAGACCGTAGCAATCGCGGCAAAAGAAACCAGTTCCTTTTCCAGCTTTTCATCAGAAATGCCAAAGCGTTCCAGCAGGAGCAGCGCAAAGCGGTAGGAAATTCCTGCGGCACAAAGCAACGGAAAAGGGTACGCACAGTCTTTCTGCTTTGGGTCAATCACAGCGTCGGCCATAGGCAGAATGTCCTCCTTTTCCTCACCCTCTCCGGAAAATCCAGGCTCGTGGTGATCCAGTATAACAACCGTCATGCCTTTCTCCTTTGCAAGCGCGGTTTCCTGCATGGCGGAAATCCCGTTATCGCAGGTAAAAAGTACCTCTGCGCCATCTGCTGCCAGCGTTTCCACAGCTTTCAGATTCAGACCATAGCCCTCCTTCCGACGATGGGGCACATAAAAAAATGTGTCACCGCCGCAGCGCGCGATTGCCTTGGAGAGTATCGTAACGCTCATCACGCCGTCCACATCATAATCGCCGTATATTACAATGCGCCGCTTTTTGGCAACAGCCTCCGCAATCAATTCCAGCCCTTCCGCCATGCCCTTCATCTGCATCGCGTCCGCAAACGCTTCACCCCCGCCATACAGGAAATCCAGCGCGTCTTTTCTGGCGGAAAGCCCGCGGTTTGCCAGCACACAGGCCGTTGCCTGCCGCACGCCCAGCTCCCGCGCCATCTGCGTTGTATCTATTTTACTGCGCTTCAACAGCCAGCGTTTCATGTTTTTCCTCCTCACTTCTCTCCCGCCCCAATTCTTCTGTTTCCATTGTAAAGCCGACGTCCCGTAAAGTCAACAACTGACCGGAAAGCGTGCTTCTCCACACTCTCTATACTCCGTCCGGCACAGGACGGAAAACGCACAAAAACGCCTGTTGATTTTGACACTTTTTTGTAGAAAAAAGACGTTGCGAGCCAGATTTTTCTGTGCTACATTTGAGCCAGAAAAACAGAGGAACCTGTAGCACAAAGGAGGAGTATTTTTATGGGCGAATGGATTGTTTCCATGCCACAGCTTCTTTTCATGATAGCGGCAAGTTTTCTGGCGGGCTTTGTAGATGCTGTGGCCGGCGGCGGCGGGCTGATTTCGGTGCCGGCTTATATCATGACCGGCACGCCAATGCACCTGGTTTACGGTTGTAATAAATTTGCGGCCGCCTGCGGCACAAGCATCGCCACACTCCGCTACTGGCGGCATAAAATGGTAGAAATCCCCGTCGGACTGAGCGCGGCGGCTGGCGCTTTCTGCTGTTCCATCATTTCCTCGCGGCTGGTGTTGATTTTGGACGATAAAACGCTGAAAACCATGATGATGATTATTCTGCCTGTTGTCGGCGCGATTACGCTCCTGAACAGGGACATGGGCAGCACAGACCGCTCCGGCAGCTTTTCGCCGCGCAGACGCATGGTTCTGGGGTTCTTCATCGGCTGCATGATGGGGTTCTATGACGGGCTGTTCGGTCCCGGTACAGGCACATTTTCGCTGATTGCCTTCTGCCTGATTATGCGCTACGATATGCGCATGGGCACAGGCAACGCAAAATTCCTGAATCTCGCATCGAATTATGCTTCTCTTGCCGTATTTACTCTGGCGGGAACAATTTACTGGGCAGTGGCTCTGCCTGTGGCAGCGGCAAGCATTGCGGGCAGCTTTTTGGGTTCCGGCACAGCTATAAAGAGCGGTTCCAAATTTATCCGGCATATGTTGATGGCCGTAACCGCCCTGCTGTTTATCAAGCTGATTGCAGACGTTGTACTTTAGGCAGCAAAGACTTGCAACCTCCGGCTTTCTGCAATAAAATAGAAGCAGACAGAAAGGAGTGGAAAACATGGAAATTTTACAGGCAGGCATGAAAGATTTTGACGGCGTTATGCGGCTTCTGCGGGCAAACCATGCAGATACCCTGAGCGATGCAGAAAAGGCTGACGGATTTGTCACAACAAATTTTACGCCGGAGCAGATGGAACGGCTCATCACAAAAGAAAACGGCGTGACAATCGCGCGTGAGGGCGAAACCGTTCTGGCGTTCGCGATGGCAGCGCCCTGGGAATACTGGGCGGAATGGCCGCTGTTTACGCATATGATTGAAAAACTGCCGGAATTTACATTCGCCGGGCAAATGCTCAGTACAGAAAATTCCTACCAATACGGACCGATGTGCGTAGAAAAATCCCTGCGGGGGACGGGTCTGTTTGAACAGGTATTTGACGCCTCCCTTGCCAGCATGGAAAACCGTTTCCCCATTATGGCAACCTTTGTCAATCAGGTCAACGCACGCTCCTACGCGGCACATTCCCGCAAGGCAAAAATGGAAACTGCCGGAACGTTCGACTTTAACGGCAGGCATTACTACCTGATGGCGTGTCTGACAAGAAGAAGCTGACTTTTTATGGAACAATTTTAATAAAAAAACAGTCTTCATTTTCCTGCAATTTCAACGTGAGAACAAACAAAATCTTGCTCTTTCAGCGAAAAAATATTGTTCATTTTTCATTTTTTCTTCAAAAAAAATATTTTTCTTCATTCTGCGGCTGTGAAATGAACATTTTCCCAGCCGTTTTTTTGCAGAAGCAGCTCCAAAAAAGCAGGAATCCAGCGCAGACAGGCAAAAATGTACGAAAAAATATACAAAAAATATGAGATTGTAGAAAACTTCACAAGAACGCCTTGCCTTTTTCCTGAAAAGTGGTATACTGGTATTGTCTCTGGGCAGTTTTTTTAGGAATGTTGTGGAACCATGCGGCAATGAACGATATTTCACAACAGCCGGAAAGCAGTCCGGAATGGAACCGTTTTTTTCATCTATTTTTATGAATCATTTATGAAAAGGAGAAGTGAAAGACATGAAATTATCTGACAGAGTACAGGCAATGCAGAACTCTCCCATCAGAAAGTTTAACCCTATGGCTGCAGAAGCAAAAGCTCAGGGTACAAAAATCTATCACCTGAACATCGGCCAGCCCGATATCGAAACACCTCCCGTATTCCTGGAGGCAATCAAAAACTTCGACCAGAAGGTTCTGGCATATGCAGAATCCCCCGGTCTGCCTGAACTGCAGGACGCTATCATCGACTACTTCAAGAGATTCGAAATGAATCTGGACAGAAAGAACGTCCTGATTACAAGCGGCGGTTCCGAAGCACTGACACTGGTATTCCTGTCCCTGATCAACCCCGGCGACGAGGTTATCGTAGCAGAGCCTTACTACACAAACTACCTTACATTCATTCAGGCTGCTGACGGCGTTGTAAAACCCGTTACTACATATGCTGAAGAAGGCTACAAATACGCAATCAGAGAACGCCTTGAAAAAGTTGTAACAGATAAGACAAAAATGATTTCCCTGGTTAACCCCGGCAACCCTACAGGCTGCATCCTTTCCAGAGAAGACATGAGAGTTATCTGCGATTTCGCAAAAGACCACGATCTGTGGATTCTTGCAGATGAAGTTTACAGAGAATTTGCTTACGATGGCAGAGAAATGACATCTTTTGGTCAGTATCCTGACGTTGAAGACAGAGTTATCATCATCGACTCCGTTTCCAAGAGATTCTCCGCCTGCGGCGCTCGTATCGGCTGCATCGTCTGCAAAAACGACGAATTCATGGCTAACGTTATGAAGATCGCTATGGGCCGTCTGTGCTGCCCTACACTGGAAATGGTTGGCGCAACAGCAATGTACAAGCTGGATCCTTCTTTCTTCGATGCAGTAAGAAAAGAGTACGAACACCGCAGAGATGTTTCCTACGAAGCACTTAAGAAGATTCCCGGCGTAATCTGCGAAAAACCCGGCGGCGCATTCTACATCACATGCAAACTGCCCGTTGAAAACGCAGAAGACCTGCTGATCTTCCTGCTGAAAGAATTCAGAGATAACGGCGAAACCGTTATGTACGCTCCCGCTGAAGGCTTCTACGCAACACCCGGTATCGGCAAAAACGAACTGCGTATTGCTTACATTCTGAACGCTGACGATATGGCCAGAGGTATTGAACTGCTTGGCAAGGGTATCGAAGCATACAAGGCAGCAGGCCACAAATAAGATACAAACCAGGCTTTATGGAATACATGAACTTTATGTAATTTAATTTAGTGTAATTGCCTGTACAAAAAAAGACGCTCTGGGAGGGGCGTCTTTTTCCTTTGTCTTTTTCCTGCCGAAAAGCCCTCTGCGCCCACCTTCCTATTTGACAGAATAGCAGACTTTGGCGTAAAATAGCAGAAAGGGGGCAGTAAAATGGAAAAAGAAATGATTGAAAGATTACCCTTTTTCCCCCATCTGACAGAAAAACAGAAACGTTCTTTTCTGGAAAACGCGGAACGCGTGAGGTTTCAGGCAGGGGAAACCATTTATTCGCCGGAGCAGGAGAAATCCGGCATGATCTGGCTGCTTTCCGGCGGCATTCGCACTGCAATGGTTTCAGAAAACGGCAAAAAAGCAATTCTGTTCCATCTTCGGGAAGGGCAGATGTGCGTGCCTTCCACTTCCTGTGCACTCTCGTCCATCTGTTTTGCGCTGGAAGCTGTGGCAGAAAAAGATTCGGAACTGCTGATAATCCCCGCTGAGGTTTATGGCGAAGCAGAACGGGAAAATGTATATGTACAGAATTTCTCATTCCGTATGCTGGCAGACAGACTGTCCGATTTATCGGAAACAATGCGGCAGCTGATGTTCCTTTCGCTGGAAAAACGGCTGGCAGGTCATTTGTTAGAGGAAAGCAGGGAACGAAAAAGCACAGTTCTTCTGGTAACGCAGGAGGAGCTGGCAGAGAATATTGGAAGTTCGAGGGAGGCTGTCAGCCGAAGCCTGAAAAAACTGAAGAAAAAAGGGCTGGTTACTGTAGAACGCGGGCGCATAGAACTGCTGGATAAAAAAAGGTTATATGAACTGACATTGTAAAACCAAAAACACCACGATGAAATCCAAAAAGATTTATATTGTTTGAAAAGGAGGAAAAACAATGGAAGAAAATAAACTGACAGCAAGAGAACAGGTAGAACAGGACGCAAAAAACGGTTTCCGGCAGGGTCTGAACTGCTCGGAGTGCGTGCTGGGCAGCTTTATGGCAAATTTTGAAACACCGTTCCCGAAAGATGTTATCGCACTGGCGACAGGCTTTGGCGGCGGCATGGGACACACAAAAAATACCTGCGGCGCAGTAACCGGCGCGGTCATGGCTCTGAGTACCATTGTAGGACGGAAAAATCCGGCAGAAAAGGAAACGATGGCAGAAAGGATACAGGAGCTGAACGGCATTTATGACATTGTAGGACGCATGGTTGAAGAAATAAAAGAGGAATATGGTACGCTGATATGCTCTGAACTTGCCGCACCTCATGGAGATTTTGAGGGCAAAACCCGCAAGAAAAGTTGTATGCAGATGATTGGCTACTGTGCGGGACTGGCAGCAAAATACGCAGAAGAAGCCAACCGCGCGGAAAAATAATTCAATTCGTCAGCGGCGAAAGGAGCGATATACCAATGAAAAAAATACTCGCGGGGGCTCTTGCCGCCGCCCTGTTCTGCGTACCGGTATCCTTGCAGGTATCTGCGCATCCGCCGGTCACTGTGCTTGTGGACGGGCGCGCGCTTACTTTCGACCAGCCGCCCGTCATACAGGATGACCGCACGCTTGTGCCGATGCGCGCCATCTTTCAGGCCCTTGGCGCACAGGTATACTGGGACGAAAGCACGCAGACCGTAACCGCCCTTGCTGCACAGGATACCCTCCAGTTCCGCATTGGTGATGCAGGTCTGTACAAAAACGGACAGCTGGCCTATACTATGGCTGTTCCGGCGCAGATTATCAACGAACGCACACTGGTGCCCGTCCGCGCTATTGCGGAAAGTTTCGGCGCGGCTGTTGGCTGGGACGAACCCAGTTATACCGTAACCATACAGTCCCAGAATGGCGGCCAGGCTCTCCAACCGGACCAGCCTTCTCAGCCTGTCCAGCCGGAAGAAAACACCAGCACACAAACCGTACAGAGTGAGCCGAAGCCCGGCGGTTTTACGGCGGAAGTCTGCGCGGCAGACGGTACAACTGTGCTTACAGTCAAACTGGAATGTGAATTATTGGAGCAGAAAAAATCCACAGCAGAAACCATCAACATGTCAATGGCGGAAGCCACCTTTGCCGAAGGGCAGGGGTTCTTGCGGGAATACAGCGGCGCGGCACTAAAAGCATATGCGGCACAGCCGAACAACTTCCAACCGTATTTTTACCTCGGCAGCTACCGCCTGACAAGGAACGACGGGGACTATGCTTCCTTTTGGGGAGCGGCGGACAGCTTTACCGGAACAACAGAGAAAAAACTCTGTTCCTCGCATACATTCTCCCTTGCATCGGGCAAAGAAACCACAATGGGGGAACTGTTTCCGGACAGCCAGTCAGAACTGGAAGAAGTGTTCCGCTCCGGTTTTCAGGCGATGATAAAGGAAAAGCCTGCCGAGTTCTATCGCGATGCGGAAACCCGGCTGGAACGCCAGCTTGGTAACGTCGGGTTTTATCTGACAAAAGATGGCGCGGCTTTCTATCTGCCGCCGGAAAGTATCGCTCCTGCCGATGCAGGGCTGATTTCGTTTGAAATAACGTATGACGTTCCATAAAAAGACGCCGGTCTTATATTGAATTTATCAATCATGGAATTAGATTCTTTGAATTTTACAAACAGAAAACTTCGTGTTATAGTATAGCCATGAAAGGGAGATCTCCAAAACAGATAAAAAATCATATCTTCAGGAGGTAAATGGCTATGAAAAACGATAAATATTTTCAGAACAGCGTAATTCTTGCAGACATCGTGTTATTCGCAATCCTTTGCTACATCGGTGTTCTGGGTACAGCTACTTTTGCCGGTCATGTTGTTGTTGCGGCGGGCATACTGCTGACAGCAGCTGCATTTGTAACACTCTGCGATTTAAGCATGAACTGGGCAGAAAAAAGAACCGCAAAGCTGCTGCATGCATAATCTTTGCGGCTGAAAAACGATAGTATTTTTCCTTACAATATATAAATATCCGCAGACCTCAGGTCTGCGGATATTTTTTACATTCAGCACCCGAAAAGCAAAACCGCAGAAAAACATGTTTTCTTGAGCCAAACCGCCATACGGGTTCCTTCTCTGTCTTCCAAATGTCAGGCCTTTTCGCCCTTTTCAATTTTCGGCAGGAAGGTATACCATACCGAGCCGGAAATGCAGATAGACGAATACGCACCTGCAACGATGCCGACAATCAGCGGCAGTGAAAATTCCTTAATAGACTGCACGCCCAGAATATAAATTGCGCCAATAGTAAACAGTGTTGTCAAAGACGTATTGATAGACCTTGCCAGCGTCTGGCTGACGCTCTTATTAATTTTCTCCGCTGCATGCCCCGTCTGGAACGCGGATTTATTTTCGCGGATACGGTCAAAAATTACGATAGTCGAATTGACCGAATAGCCCAGTATCGTCAGCAGTACCGCAATGAATGACTGATTGACGGGAATACGCAGGACCGCATATGCCGCCAGCACAATCAGGACGTCGTGAATCAACGCGATGATGGCACTGCCGCCAGCACGAAAATCCTTGAACCGAAGGGAAATATACAGGAGCATTGCCACGCAGGCAATCAATGTTGCCTTGATTGCCGCCTGCTGCATCTCCCCGCTGACTGTACCGCTGATATCGTTGGCCTCTGTCAGTTCCGCGTCAGGATACTCCTTTGTAACTGCGTCCATCAGTGCAACGCGCATTTCGCTGTCAATAGACTGCAATTTAATACCAACAGAATTTGTACCAATCACCTGCTGAATCTGCGGGCTTGTCTGCCCCGTTACCTCCCGCACGATATCCTCCAGCGTATCGTTTTCAAACTCAGCGCCCATGTCAAGCTCCATGGACGTGCCTCCCGTAAATTCTACGTCCCAATTCAGTGCCCCGCGCCCCGCGTTCGCGTTGAACGCCATCGCCGCAAGGCCAATGCAAATCAGCACAACGGAAACGGCAAAAAATATTTTTCTGTTCTCGATTATCTTCATTTTTTCCGCCTCCTTACTTCGCTCTCAGCCCATAATATTTCGGGTTATGCACACCTGCATAAATCAGCCCTTTTACAATTACCCGTGTTATCACAAGCGCGGTGAACATGGAAATAATAATACCAATCATCAGCGTTGTCGCAAAGCCTTTCACCGTACCCGAACCAAGGAAGAACAGTACGCCTGCCGCAATCAGTGTTGTTACGTTGCCGTCCAGAATAGCCGGCAGGGCTCTGGAAAAACCGTTTTTCACAGCGGAGCGCAGTGTCTTGTCCTGTATCAGTTCCTCTTTGATGCGCTCAAAAATAACGACGTTTGCGTCCACTGCCATACCTGCGGAAAGCACAATGCCCGCAATACCCGGCAGCGTCAGCGTTACATGCAGCACACTCAGCGCAATCAGTTCCAGGCCCATATAAATCAGCAGAGCCCAGTCTGCCGCAAGCCCCAGCACCTTATATGCAAAAAGCATAAACAGCAGCACCAGCCCAATACCGATTGCGCCCGCCTTTATGCCGGCGGAAAGCGCGTCCGCACCCAGCCTTGCGCCTACGTTCTTCATCTGTATGACGTTCAGGTTAAACGGCAGAGAACCCGCACGAATCAAAGACGCAAGTTCCTCCGCACCTTCTCCGGTAAACTGTCCGGTAATTACAGCCTGTCCGTCTGTAATGGCAGTCTGCACTACAGGCGCGCTGATAACTTCCTCGTCCATGATGATATAAATGACCTTGCCGATATTTTCCGCAGTCGCAGCCGCAAAACGCTGTCTGCCCTCATCGTTAAATTCAAGCGCAACATACGGCGCAGAAGGGCCATTTTGCTCCATTGCGCCTACCTGTTTCGTAGCGTTGCGCACCATGTCGCCGGTCAGCAGAACATTTCCCGCCTCATCTGCAAAAGAAAGCTGCGCCGTCTTGCCAATCTGCTGTATGGCTTCTTCCGCATTTTCCACACCGGGAATCTGCACGCGAATGCGCTTGTCGCCTTCCTTTGCGACTTCCGCCTCCGTCCAGCCGTTCCAGTCCAGACGTCCCTGGAGCAGAGAAATTGCCGCAGCCATTTCCTCCTCGGTTACTGCCGCCTGGTCCGCTTCATACACAATGTCCACGCCGCCGCTCAGATCCAGCCCCTGCTTGATCATCGCCGCACTCATCTGCCTGTCCTCGCCGATGCCGTAGTAAGAAACCGCACCCAGCGCGATTGCTGCAATCAGCATGACAAGCAGCATCAGCCTGCCTTTCATTTTCATTTTTGATACCTCCCAAAATTCTTTGTTCCCTGCGAACATATTTAGTTCTTAACAGAACTTTTCCGCAAAAAAGTATAGCACAAAACATCTGCTTTGCCTACCCAAAATATATTTTTCCGAAAGAAAAACATTCTAATCCTGCCGACCATCGCTTTCTCAAAAAGACAGGGCAGACAAAACCGTCTGCCCCGCATGGCCTTCAGCCCTTATTTTTTTGATACAATATTTTCAGTCCCTTGAGCGTCAGCACAGGGTCAAGCACATCGAAAATTTTTCTGTCAGGGTCAATCACCCGCGCAAGCCCGCCTGTCGCAATGACTTTCATATCCGGCAGGTTCAGCTCCCGTTTCAGCTCCTGTATAATATATCTCGTCTGCCCGATATGCCCCAGCACAAGCCCTGCCTGTATGCTGCCCACCGTATTTTTCACAACGATAGATTTCGGCTTTTTGATTTCCACCTTCGGCAGCTGTGCCGCCCGCTGGTAAAGCGCGTCTGCGCAGGTCGAAATACCCGGTGTAATAAAACCGGTGATAAATTCCGATTTTTCGTTGATTACGTCAAACGTGTTTGCCGTACCATAGTCAATGACAATTGCAGGCCCGCCGTAAATCTCGTTTGCCGCCACCATATTGACGATTCTGTCCGCACCTACCGCTCTGGGGTTATCCCGTTTGATTACGATGCCCGTTTTCATTCCCGCGCTCACAATCATCGGTTCGATACCAAGATATTTCCGTATCCCCTGCGTCAGCGAATACATAATGTCCGGCACGACGGAAGAAATGATAACCGCTTCAATATCCTTTGCGTTTACGCCCGAAGCATCGAAAAGCCCATGTATAAAAATGCCTGTTTCATCTGCCGTCCGATTATCTCCGGTCGCCATACGCCAGCATTTAATCAGCTTGTCCCCTCGGTACACGCCCAAAACATAATTTGTATTGCCAACGTCGATTACCAAAAGCATCTGTCTGCCTCCTATCTCCTGCTCTTGTTCTTTTCATAAATCAGCCGCAGCCCATGCAGCGCAAGAACAGGATCATATACATCGAAAATTTTATTTTCCTCCTGAATGACCTTCGCAAATCCGCCGGTGGCAATTACCTTCATATCCGGCAGGCCAAAATACTCCCGTATCTGCTCTATAATATAAACCGCTTCGCCGATATGCCCGTATACCAGCCCCGCCTGCATGCTTTCCACTGTATTCCGCGTAATCATGCTCCTTGGACGCACAATTTCAAATTTCGGCAGTTTCGCAGCCTTATGGTAAAGCGCATCTGCACAGATTTCAAGCCCCGGCGCGGTAATTCCCGTTAAAAATTCGCCTGTTTCGCTGACAACATCAAACGTCGTTGCCGTACTGTAATCCACCACAATTGCCGGTCCGCCATAAATCTCATAGGCAGCGACAAGGTTCACAATTCTGTCTGTCCCCATTTCCTTAGGGTTTTCCATACGCAGGTTGATTCCTGTTTTCATGCCTGCGCGCACAATCATCGGTTCCATGTTCAAAAATTTCCGTATCCCGTTCAGCGTGGAATACATCACGTTCGGCACAACAGAAGAAACTACGACCGCTTTCACATCGCCCACAGAAACCTCGGAATATTCAAACAGCGAACGAATCATCAGCCCCGTTTCATCAGATGTGCGGCCGCTCTGCGTGGAAAGCCGCCAGCTTGCCTTGAGCGTTTTCCCCTCAAATACACCGAATACCATATTCGTATTGCTTACATCAATGACAAGTATCATATTCATATTCTCCTTGCGCCGCCCGCATCTGCGCCCAGCGGCTTAAAAAAGCGCAGGAAGGGCGTTTCCCCGCTCCTGCGCTGTCAGATTTTTCTTTCCGTAATGAATTTCCTTTTATTATAGCTTATATCACTTTTTTATGCAGCGTCCGGCTGACCGCCTTCGTCACTACGCCGCCTACAATACAGCTTGCAGGCATTTCCAGCGCGCCGTTGACGCCTACGAAAGCCAAAACAAAGAGCAGCGGACCCGACGTTCCCAAAGACGCGCTCAGTCCCTGAATGTATTCTGTATTCCAGAACAGCAAAATCAATGCGCCCATGAAAAACAGCGTATTCAGGAATGCCGCAAAGAAACCGCCGATAAAATAGCTGACCGTTTTTCCGGAAAACATTTTTTTCGCCGCCAGATAAACCACGCCTGTCAGCCAGCCCATAAGCATACGCGTAGGCACGCATACCAGAAATGTACGGAAAACGCTGATGCTCAGCAGCATTGTGCTGAACGGGCTTCCTCCAAGCAGCGCCTGATGGAAGCTGGTTGCGCCAAATACGAAGCCCAGCCAGAGCCCTGCCATTGGTCCAATCAGCATCGCGCCGATGGCTACCGGAATCATCATAAGGGATATGGACAGCCCAAGCGTCCTGAAATACCCCAGCGGCGTAAACGACATAAGCAGCAGAATACCTGTCAGAAGCCCCATTGTGGTCAGCTCCCCTGCAGACATTCTGCGCACTTTCCCTGCGCCTTCTTTTACTGCTGTTTCACTCATTTTTCAGTTCCCCTTTCATTCTCATTCTTTTCTGAGATATAAGATGATTATGGTGTCATGGCCTTCCGCCCCTTTGGAAAGAATACGGTACATCTGCCTGCTGGCATAACGTCCGTTTCCCTTAACTCCGCCGGATTGTCCGACCTTCTTCATTATAACAGCAAATCAGATTATTACAACATTTTTTTGCAGTTTGCACGCATTTTTGCACAAAAAAATTATTTCTTTGCGCATTTTTCCAGTTTGCCCCTGAAATTGGGCACAGCAAAAGCCCCCGCCGAGCTTCCGCAAAGCAGGGGCCTTTTCTGTATATGTATATTTCATACGGGCGGAATCCCGTATCCGCAGGGCTTAAATCCTTGGCAGGAAATCTTGCTGGTATATGCGCTCAAACTCCTCTTTCGCCTCCGCATAATCGGGAGCACCCGTAATGCTGGCAAGCGCGGTCTGCGCCTCCGCATAAGCAGCCCTTGCAAGCTGCGGGTTGTCCGCATATATAGCTTCATCTATGCACTTAAGGTACATTTCGGCAATCATATAAGCACTTTCCTTGCCGGAACGGACTGTTGCAAGCACTTCAGAAACTTCCTCCTCGCTGTACATTTCGGATTCCACCATGAATTTCGTGAAAACCGGCAGACTGCCTGTTGCCGCAGGTGCGGCAGGTGTTTCTGGCTGTTTCGCGTTCTCGGGTACTTCCCCAAGGTAAACGGTATTCGTCCCTGCGTTCCATGTCACTTCTTTGCCGACAGCCTCTCCCACCGCGCGGATAGGCAGGTATGTCGTCCCGTTGTAAATGAACGGCTCTGCGCTTGTGGAAACCTCTTTCCCGTCCACAACGATTTTGATATTGCGGAATGTTGCGGAAATGTTTTTTGTGCCGTTCGCCGCGGAAACGGTGCATGTGCCGAGTGCCATCGCGCCCAGCAGGCAAAATGCAACTGCTTTTTTCTTCATAATAATCTCCCCTTCTGTAAAATAGAGTTATCCCAAAGCCAAAGCCAAAGCCAAAGCCAAAGCCAAAGCCAAAGCCAAAGCCAAAGCCAAAGC
>CAMQRG010000032.1 GCA_947036475.1 uncultured Clostridia bacterium | reverse complement strand
ACAGCGGGCTATGCCCGCTATACGAAGCCTTTTTTGAGGGACTGTCGGTATAAAGGGACTCGTTCTAAGCAGTTCGCTTTGCGAACCGTCCCGCAGGGACGCTGCTGCGCAGTGCTATGGCTTTCAAAAAAGCCTTGAAACTCGCCCTTTTCCTCGTGCGGAACCGCAAGCGGCGGCTTATAGCCGGTTTGCGGAGCAAACTTCCGCAGGCAGAGCCCGTCCTGCCGTATAGCGGCGAAGCCGCTGTTGGCCAGCAGTCGGCTTTGCCGACCGCACGGCGGATTCCATTCAGGAAACGCTTCGTTTCCCGAACCCTTCCGCGATAGTTCAAGTAGGATTTTTGACAGTCTGATTGGTGGCTTTATCCCCAATTCCCCACAAGGGGCGTTTTCTCCGCTTTAGAATAAAAAAGCAAGACCCGATTTTATGTCGGGTCTTGTTTTTTGCAAATGACTGAATTTTCTCCCCCATCTGAACACAGTACAGATGGAAAACGGGTCAAGGGCTGAAAGCCCTTGCGGGGTCTGGGCAGCACCCCAGGGTTTTAAGGTTTTGACTTTTTACCGGTTTACCATCAGCTTTTTCAGCGCGCTGTTCAAATCCTCCAGCGTCAGACGGTACATGTCGAAATCCTTGTGTATGATGTCGTAGGTCTTTGCCCACCAGCCGCCCCAATACGGCCGTTCGGATGGGTTCAGCCAGACGATATGCGGATATTTTTCCCGGAACCGGTTCAGCCATTCTATGCCGGGCACATCGTCACGCGCGCCATAGGAATAGTAGCTGCTGTTGAGCAGTTCGGAAGGCTCCATTTGTGCGTCGCCTACGATGATAACTTTGTATTCGCTGCTGATATTATGCAGTATCCATTCTGTTGGAATGGCGGAGCCGGGGCGCATGCGCGGGTCTTTGAATACCTTGGAATAAATGCAGTTGTGGAAATAAAATACCTGCAAATCCTTGAAATGGTTGGATTTGCTGACCGCCTGAAACAGCGCACTGCACATTCTGCTGTAATAATCCATGGAACCGCCGCTGTCCATCAGGAGTAGTATTTTTACGGTGTTTTTGCGCGGGCGTTCATAGACGACCCTGAGATTTCCGGCATTATCGCAGGTTTCGCGTATGGTGCCGTCAATGTCAAATTCTGTGCGGGCTTCATCTGCTTTCGCGGAAAACTGCCGCAGCCGCCGGAACGCCATCTGGAACTGCCGGATATCCAGCGTGTTGTCGTCCCGGAAATCCCGGAATTTCCGTTCCCCGGCAACCTGAAATGCCCGCCGCTGGCCGCCTTCGCCGCCAACACGTATCCCGCGCGGGCTGAACCCGCTGTTGCCGAATATGGAAACGCCGCCTGTGCCGATCCAATAGCTGCCGCCGTTATGCTCCTCTTTCTGTTCCTGCAAACGTTCCAGAAACATGCGCTGGATTTCTTCCTGAGAGAGCCATTCGTTCTGCATGGCACGCTCCATGTCAAACTCTTCACCGGGCTTTTCCTTGGGGTTTTCCAGCCAGTCAAGCAGCTCCTGCGGGAGTTCGTCCGTCAGTTCCATGTCCTTGAAAAATTCCAGAAAAGCCCCGTCAAATTTATCAAAATCCGCCTCGCTCTTGACCAGCACGCTCCGGCAGAGGTAATAAAACCCCGTAAAGGAGGAGCCATGCAGTCCCTTGTCCAATGCCTCAATCAGCGACATCCATTCATTCAGCGAAACTTTCAGCCCGCGCGCGCGCAGGAGGTAAAAAAACGAAGTAAACATAGTCTATCACCTGCTTATTTCAAGTATCGTTTCATAGTATCAATGTCCTCGTTCTTTTTCAGCAGAACGCCCGCAAACGGGACGGCTTTTCTGATTTTATCCGGCGCTACACCGCCCAGCTCCAGTGCGTGTATCCAGTCAATTACCTCGGAGGTGCTGGGCTTTTTCTGAATATTGTAAAGCCCGCGAATCCAATAGAAGGTTTCCAGCACCTGCTGGAGCAGACGCTCCTCCACTTGGGCGAAATGAACCTTTATGATTTCACGCATCTGCTTTTCATCGGGGAATTCGATATAGTGGAAAATGCAGCGGCGCAGGAAAGCGTCCGGCAGTTCTTTTTCTGCATTGGAGGTTACGATAACGATGGGACGCTGTTTCGCCTTTACGGTTTCTTTCGTCTCGGGGATATAAAATTCCATTTTGTCCAGCTCCCAGAGCAGGTCGTTGGGGAATTCCAAATCCGCTTTGTCAATTTCGTCAATCAGCAGTATCACCTGCTCATCACTGGAAAACGCTTCGCCCAGCTTGCCCAGCTTTACATATTTCGCGATATTGTCCACGCCTTCGTTGCCAAACTGGCTGTCATACAGACGTTGTACAACGTCATAAACATAAAGCCCGTCCTGTGCTTTTGTGGTGGATTTAATGTTCCAAATGATGAGCTTTTTGCCCAGAGCCTGAGAGATAGCCTCTGCAAGCATGGTTTTACCTGTGCCCGGCTCACCCTTTATCAGCAAAGGTTTTTGCAGGGCAATCGCGATATTGACAGAGCGCATCAGCTCATCACTGGCTACATAGTCCTTACTGCCTTGGAATGTCATATTCATTGTATTTCCGCCTTTCTTTTGTATTTCCTGTAATGCGAACAGACTACCCTTATTCTATGGGCGGGAAGGCGGATTGTCAATAAAAAAATGTCATACAATGCATAGCCTGCGCTTTATGTCCTTCCGTGTGTCAATTTTCCGACGCAATGCAGCATTGCGGTAGTACATAGAAAAAAGGCAAAGCCCGTATTTACAGGCTTTGCCCCTTTTCTGTTTCAGGCCCGTCCCCTGCATGGGGGCGGTGCATGGTTTAATATTCAGGTTCAATCAGGCCATAGGAGCCATCTTTGCGCTTGTATACAACATTCACTTCGTCTGTTTCGCCATTGCGGAATACAAAGAAGGTGTGGCCGATCAGTTCCATTTCCATGACGGCCTCTTCCGCGTCCATGGGTTTTACCTCGAAGTGTTTGATTTTTTCGATTTTGTACAGCGGTTCTTCGTCCAGCTCTGCTTCCGGTACAAGAATTGCGTCATATTCCGCCATATAGTTTTCGCTGTTCTGGCGTACTTTTGTGCGCATGCGCTTCTTATAGCGGACAACCTGGCCTTCCAGAATGTCTACTGCTTTGTCGATTGCGGCGGTCATATCCCCGTCCTGCGTTTCCGCGCGTACCAGCCGCTTGTTCAGGGGAATCGTTACTTCTACTGTGGAAACCAGTTTTTCCAGGCTCAGCGTGATGGTAGCTGTTGTTTCCTCCGGAAACAGCTTGGCAATCCTGTCCATCTTCCGTTCTACAATGTCTTTCGTTTTGTCCCACACATCAATATTTTTTCCGATAATGTTGTAACGCATAAAAACAACTCCCTTCTTTTCTGCCTGCTTCCTTCCCGCAGGCAGAACGTATCTCTATCGCACCGGCGGAACCGGATTGATTTTAGTAATAGCATTCCCTTTTACATTCTCCTATTCGCCAAATTTTTTGGAAATCCTCTTTCTTTTGAAAAAAAACTCTCTGTTCCGAATATTTTTTTGCTTCTGGCGGACGAGTGTTTCATTTTGGTTTACGGAATCATTTTTATTGCGATTCTGCTGTGGGGCGGGTATTGAAAAATGTCGAATTTTCGGCATTTTCAAAAAGCGGGGAAAAAGTGTATCTGTCCCGTTTTTCCACCATTTTTCTTTCGGGATTTCTGTGGATAATGTGTATAACTTTGTGTATAACTTAGGTTTTACGGCTTTCTGCTGTGGAAAACTTTGCGGATTTGTCCACTTTTTCCACAAAAGAATGTCTGTTTGTGGAATTCATGCGGTTTAACATAATGTATACAATATTTCCTGTTTTTTGGAAAAACGTTGACAGGCAGAAAGAAATCGTGTAAAATTACACAAAATAAAAGGTCTAATTTTACATAGAAATGGAGGAGGACATGAAAAAAGATGTTCTGGCATACAATCTTGTTTTTCCCATGTGTATGCTTTATATGGGTGTTCTGATTTTACCGGTGCTGATTATCATATTATTTCCGCTGAATTTTATTGTGGATACAGCGATGCTGTTCCTTTTGTTTTTCCTACTGAAGCTGCCGGACAAAAAGCGGCTTTATAAGGACATGATTGCGAAAACGTGGGGGTTTGGTTTTCTGGCGGATTTTATTGCATCGTTTGTGATGACTTATGCCGATGTATGGCTGAATCCCCCCAATATTTACAGTATTGCACCCTGGGAAGATTGGAAGCTGTTCCTGTTTGTTACGGTTGGAATCGCGCTGGCCGGTGCGCTGATTTATGTATTCCAGAGGAAATTTGTGTTGAAAGAAATTGCACTTGAGGAGCGGCAGAAGCGCAGGCTTGCGCTGGGCATGGCGATACTGACCGCGCCGTATATGATGTACCTGCCGCCGATTTAAGAGGGGGAGAACGTATGACGAAAAAGGAATTTGCGGAAAGAATGGACGGACTGCTCAAGCCCGTCCGTAAGGAATATGGCTTTACACAGGAAAAAATGGCGGCTGTGCTGGGCATTTCTAAAAAAACGCTTGTGGATATTGAAAAAGGGCGGCGCACGCTGGGCTGGACAGGCGCGGCGGCGTTTGCGGCGGTATGCGGTGCAAGCAGGATATTGCAGGAGGAATTTGGCGGGGAGATGGCGGACTTGGTGGCCGCACTTGCCTTTGCCGATGCTGTGCCGCGTTACCCCAAAACGATGGGCGGTAAAGTCTGGTGGCGGGAGGTGGCGCGGGAAGGCGGATTCCGTATCCAGCAGAATATTCTTTCGGGGCATTACCGCCTGCTGGACAGGGAAGACTGCCGGGTGATGGCATCTTTTGAGCGGGAGTGTGTGGAAAAATGCCTTGCGGAACTGCTTTCGGCAAAATTGTACTAATACAATTTTAACTGCAATCGCGCGGCGGCTGGAAATCTCCTTTGTGATATGATACGCTGGTAACAGATTACAACGAACAAAGGAGGAATTTACCAATGAAAATGACGACAAAGGAATTATGCATACAAGGCCTGCTGACCGCGCTGGTGACGGTTTGTACGATGGTGTTTCAGATACCTGTTTCAGCGACGCAGGGCTATATCCACCTGGGGGATAGCATGATACTGCTGACAAGTGTGTTTTTCGGCTGGAGATACGGCATGGCGGCAGGTGGCGTTGGCTCCGCGCTGGCGGACCTTCTGAGCGGCTATGCGCACTGGGCGCCGTTTACACTGATTATAAAAGGCGGCATGGGGCTGTTGATTGGACTGGTTGCTGATTTTACGGGGAAACGGGAAAAGTTTTTTACACTGCGGAATATGGCTGGGTGCGTGATTGGCATTATATGGATGGTATTTGGGTATTTTATCGGCGGCGGCATATTGAAAAGCAGTTTTGCCGTAGCGGCGGCGTCCATTCCGGAGAATCTGGTGCAGGGGGCCGCGGGCATGGCAATATTCCTTGTAGTTGGCACTGCGTTTTATAAGGCGAAGATATACAGGATTGTTTCGGAAAAGTGAAAAAAGAGAAAGCCCCTCATGCATGAGGGGCTGTTTTTATGAGAATATCCATTCAGGGACAGAGGGTGAAGATTTTTAGTCATCAATAATATCCGCATCGGGGAAATAGCTGGCGGCAAGGCTGGCGAATTCGGGGTCATCGTCAGTATTGGCGCTTTCCTGTTTGCCGTAAGTTTTTTCCCGCCATTGTTCATATTCTTCCTTTGTAATCATGCGGACATCGAAAGTCTTTCCTGCTGCTTTTTCCAGCATGGCTGAAATTTCCTCCTTGCTTTTTTCCAGCACATCGGCTACAAAAGCGGACGGGCAGGCAATATAAAGCGCACCGTCCTCTTTAAACTGTATTTCCGTATCCCGCAGCTTTCCCTGCAAAGGTGCGTAGGAGATTTCATTGCACAAAAGCGGCCATTCCTTCTGTATTTTCTGCATATCCTCCGGCAGTGCGGGCGGCTTGCGTTTCGGCGGAGCGGGCTTTTCAGGGACGGTAGGGGCGGGATTTGCAGGAGCGGCAGGAACGATTCCGGCCGCAATTTTCCGTTCCAGTTCGCCAAGCCTTGCCGCAAGCGTAGTCACATCTCGTTCCGTCCATGGGGCGCAGAGCTTCATCAGCTCCACTTCCAGCAGGATACGCTCGTTGGCGGCATACCGCAGTTCGCCTTGCAGCGCGGAAAAGCGTTCCATCAGGGCGACAAGTTCCTCCGGTGAAAAAAGCCCTGCCGTCTGTTTCAGTTGTTCTTCTTCCTCTGCAGATAAATCCAGCACATTGCCGGGCTGGGCAAGCGCGGAAACAACCAGCAGATTGCGGATATGCTCCAGAAATTCCGCTGCGAATTGTTTGACATCGCGCCCGGATAACAGCATTTCTTCCACAAGTGTCATTGCCTTTTTTGCATCGCGGCGGGAGAGGGCTTCTGCCATTTCAAACAGGACAGTACGGTCTACCGCGCCGACAACCTCGAGCACTTTTTCCAGCGTAACTTCCTCCCCGCCAAAAAAGGCAAGGCACTGGTCGAGTATGCTGAGGGAATCGCGCATGGAGCCGTCGCCCAGCCGCGCGACATAGCGCACAGCGTCCTCCTGCGCGCGGTGCCCTTCTTCCTCCAGATAACCCATCAGGGTGCGGGTGATTTCTTCCGTTGTAATGCGGCGGAAATCAAACCGCTGACAGCGGGAGAGTATGGTCGCGGGGACTTTCTGCGGGTCTGTTGTTGCCAGAATAAAAATGACGTATGCGGGCGGCTCCTCCAGTGTTTTCAGCAGGGCGTTGAACGCGCTGTTGGAGAGCATATGCACCTCGTCAATGATATAGACTTTGAATTTGCCCTGCGTCGGCGGATATTTGACTTCTTCGCGGATTTCGCGGATATTTTCGACGCTGTTGTTAGAAGCGGCGTCGATTTCAATGACATTGACGCTTCTGCCGGCCAGAATATCCTGACAGACGTCACATTCGTTGCAGGGTTCGCCCTCTGCGGTCAGATTGGTGCAGTTGATTGCGCGGGCGAATATTTTTGCGGTGGAGGTTTTGCCTGTGCCGCGTGTGCCGCAGAACAGATAGGCATGGGAGGCGCGGCCCGTTTTCATCTGGTTTTTCAGTGTCCGCACGATGTGCTCCTGCCCGATGACGCCGTCGAACGTCTGCGGACGGAATTTTCTGTATAATGCTGTGTAAGCCATAACATGCCTCCTTTGGAATGAAAAGAGCGGGAACATTGGGGCGCTGCCCCAAACCCCGCAAGGGAGCACCTGCTCCCTTGACCCGGGATTGCTGCCGCGCAGATGCGCAGCAGGAACTTCTGTTTATGAAAAAATCCCCATTATCATGATAATGGGGAAATACAGCAAGTGTTATAGGAATCCGTGCGCCCGCTGTTGCCGGTTTGCCCCATGCGTTACCTCCTTCTGCGGCTCCGCCCGGGCTGCCTCAGCGCACACAGAAGGGGACTGCTTAGTGCTGCTGCCTTCCGGCCCTGACACGGTTCACAGGCTCCTGTTGCGTAAGACCCGAACTTCAACACCACTTCCGGAGGGCAGACCATAAAACGCCCCGTCGAGAGCGGGCATCACCCCCACTTTAGCGGATTGTGGGTACAGGACACCGCTACCGCCCCGGCTAGCACGGAAATTTGATGACAGTTCAATATGTTTGAATAGTATACCCCGTTTTTCAGCCGCTGTCAATACTCCGGCGGCTGATTTTCATTGGGAAAGCGGCGTTACGGTTTCAGGGTTTCCGCCCATTCGCTTTCTTTGAAGCCGACCAGCACAAAATCCTCCCCGATGACAAGCGGGCGTTTTACCAGCATACCGTTTGTGGCAAGCAGTTCCAGCTGTTCCTGTTCGTCCATCAGCGGGAGTTTGTCTTTTAAGCCCTGCTCTTTATACAGCAGTCCGCTAGTGTTGAAAAATTTTTTCAGCGGCAGTCCGCTTTTTTTCCACCATTCGCCCAGTTCCGCGGCGGAAGGGTTTTCTTCCACGATATGCCTGTCCGCAAATGCCACGCCGGACGTTTCCAGCCACGCTTTTGCTTTTTTGCAGGTTGTACATTTGGGGTATTCCAAAAATAAAACGTTCATATGTTTCAGCCTCCTTTGTTTGGAGATATTATAACATAACTGGAGGCGAAGGAGGGATTTTTTCCGCAGAAAACAAAGTAAAATGGGGCTGAAATATGCCGATTTTCGGATAATTTCAGTTTTCCTGAGAACTTTGACGAAAAATACTTGACTTGTATCAAAAGGAGTGCTATAATAGCTTTTGTAATTTTCCGGAGGAAAGCATGCCGATGTGGCTCAATTGGCAGAGCAGCTGACTTGTAATCAGCAGGTTATCGGTTCGAGTCCGATCATCGGCTTTCTTCGTGGGTGGATTCCCGAGCGGCCAAAGGGGGCAGACTGTAAATCTGTTGCGATAGCTTCGAAGGTTCGAATCCTTCTCCGCCCACTTTTTATTAACGCGGAGTAGAGCAGTCCGGTAGCTCGTCGGGCTCATAACCCGGAGGTCGCAGGTTCAAATCCTGTCTCCGCAATGTGCAGTATGTACGCCAATATTTATGATATACCATAGATATTGGCGTATTTTTTATTTTCCTGAAAAAACGGGAACGAAAAAACAGATGGAAAGCATTTATTTCCACCCGTTTTTTCATTCATATATCGGCTTATCTGCGTTATACATTTTTTGCTTGTTCCAGCTTCTGCATCGCCTTTCGGAACTGCCATGCAAAGAGTATTGCTGTAGTCGTTACTGCAATGGTATCTGCGACAGGTTCCGCAAGGAACACCGCCATATCCTTCTGCTCTATAAAGTGCGGCAGAATATAAATCAGCGGTATCAGCAGCAGTATTTTACGGTAAACTGCCAAAAACAGCGAGGTTTTTGCGTTGCCGATGGCGATAAAGGTCTGCTGGCAGGCAATCTGTATACCCATGAGCAGTTCCGCCGCCATATAGATACGCAGGGCCCATGCCGTATAATCCAGAAAAGCCGCATCGCCCGCAAAGAGCATTGCCGTCTGTCTGGGAAAGAGCATGACGACTGCCCACAGCAGGGCGGAATAGCCCAAACAGCATTTCAGGAGCATTTTGAAGGATTCCCGCACGCGCTCCGCATTGCCCGCGCCAAAGTTATACCCTGTGATGGGCTGCGCGCCCTGAGAAAGTCCGGAAAGTGGAAGCATGGAAAACTGCATCAGGCTGCCGAGTATCGTCATTGCGCCTACAGCCGTATCCCCGCCGTATTTCAGCAGGGAAGAATTGAAGCAGACATTCAGCACGCTTTCCGTAGATTGCATGACGAATGGACTGAGCCCCAGCAGAATACAGGGCAGTATCGTTTTTGTACGAAGCCGCATATTTTCCGGACGCAGACGCAGTATGGTCTGCCTGCCTGTCAGGAAGGAAAGCACCCACGCCGCCGAAAGAGCCTGAGAAATGACAGTTGCCAGAGCCGCGCCCTTCACGCCCATGCCGAACAGGAATATAAACACAGGGTCGAGTATGATATTGCTGACTGCGCCGATGAGTATGGTTTTCATGCTGGTTTTTGCGAAGCCCTCCGCTGTAATGAAAGCATTCAGCCCCAGCGTCATCTGCACGAATACTGTGCCAAAGGTATAGATACGCATATAGTCCATAGCGTAGCTGATGGTATTTTCGCTTGCGCCGAATGTCAAAAGAAACGGCTCTGCGAAAAAAAGGAATACGACCGTCAGGGAAACAGAAATCAAAAGCAGGAGCGAAGCGCAGTTGCCTAATATGCGCTCCGCCTCGTCCTTATCCCCGCGGCCCAGCATGATGGAGGCCCTTGGCGCGCCGCCCATGCCGGCAAGAGCGGCAAATGCTGAAATCAGCATGATGAGCGGCATGCAGACCCCAAGCCCTGTCAGGGAGAGCTTGCCGGTTTCCGGGATATGCCCGATATAGATTCGGTCAACCACGTTATACAGCAGGTTTACCACCTGCGCTGCGATTGCCGGCATAGCCAGCTTTGCCAGCAATTTTTTCACTGGCAAAGTGCCTAATTCGTTTTCTGCTGCCATTTCTGCACCTTCTTTATGCGCCGATTCCCGTCGGCTTTGTATTCCCCGCAATCTGTTTTGCCATTTTTTTGGCGTTTCTTCTGCGTTTGCGCTCGTTCATCCACATATACAGCACCGGAATGAATATCAGCGTAACCAGCGTGGAAAGCGACAGGCCGAAAATAACGCTGATGGAAAGCCCATGCATCATTTCGCTGCCTTCGCTTGTGGAAAGCGCCATCGGGAGCATACCGAGAACTGTGGTAAGTGTCGTCATCAGTATCGGGCGCAGACGGCGCGGTCCTGCTGTCGTCAGCGCGTCCATGCAGTTCAGCCCGCGGTTCATAAGCTGGTTGGTGTAATCCACCATGACGATACCATTGTTTACAACCATGCCGACCAGCATGATAAAGCCCATGAATGCCGGCATGGTGATGGTATTGCCTGTAAGGAACAGGCCCAGTATGCCGCCTGTGATAGCCAGAGGCATGGAAAACATGACGATTGCAGGATACCGCAGGGATTCAAACTGCGATGCCATAATCATATAAACCAGCAGGATAGCCACGACAAGCGCGGTATACAGGCTGCTGAAAGATTCATTCATCATTTCCATCATGCCGGAAAATTCATAGGTACAGCCTTCAGGGAAGGAATACCCTGCAAGAGTATTCTGAACGAGTTTCTGCGCTTCGCTGCCGCTGAGGTCTTTTGCGCTGGCGTTCAGTGTGATGTAGTTCCTCTGGTTTTCGCGGTAAATGGAAGTCGCGCTTTCGCCCATCGTAACGGTTGCCACGTCCGAAAGGGAAACCTGAGAGCCGTATGCCGATGGTATTGTCAGGTTGCTTAAATCCGTCAGATAGTTCAGTTCGTCCGTATCGTAACGCAGAACAACGTCGATTTCCGAACCGCCAACTTTATATTGTGTTGCTGTGCTGCCGGTAATGGCGGTATTCAGCGCGCCTGCAATGGAGGCTGTTGTGATACCGTAGAGGGAGGCTTTGCTCCTGTCAACCGTCACTTTTGCTTCTGGTACGGTTTCGCCCGTAGAGCCTTCTACGTCCGTTATGCCGTTTACATTGGAGAGCAGTTTAATCAAGTCCTGCTCCACGTCCAGAAGCGTTGCGGAATCATAGCCGTATACGTTCAGCGTTACGTCCGCCGATGCCATAGAGCCCATCGCGGAATTGGAAGAAGCGACCGTAATATCCGCCCCCGCCATATCGCTCAAAAGGCCTTTGATTTCTTCACAGACTTCATCTGTGGAGCGGCTGCGTTCGTCAGCAGGGACAAGGTTTACTGTAACCGTAGCGGAGGAGGTTCCGGTGCTCATCATGCCTGCGCCGACATTGGCGTAGTACAGTTCGATTTCCGGTATGCTCTCCAGCCGGTAAAGCACTTCCCCGACCATTTCCTCGGTTTCAGCCAGTTCTGTACCGTTGGGCAGTTCTACGGTAATATTTGCAGTACCCTGGTCCATGCCAGCCATGAAGTCCATGCCTGTAATCGGTACGGTAAACAGACTGCCGATAAATATCAGCAGTACAATAAGTACCGTTTTTTTCCTGTGTTTCAAAGCCCAGCGCAGAGCCTTTTCATAACTTCTGTTCAGCTTATCCAGCGCGCTGTCCCATTTATCCAGCAGGGAAAGGAACAGCCTGCTTTTCCATGCGCGGCCCTGACGGGAAAGCAGGAGGGCGCACGCCATCGGCACAAACGTGATGGAAACCACCAGAGAGGACGCCAGTGCAAAAACAATCGTAAAGGAAAGGTTTTTCATCATTGCGCCCGTTGTGCCGCCTGTCAGGGCAATGGGCACGAATACGGCAACTGTCGTCAATGTGGACGCTACAACCGCCATGGTAACCTCTCTTGTGCCGACTTCGGCAGATTCCGCTGCGCTGTATCCCCGTTCAAAATGCTGGTATATGCTGTCCAGAACGACAACAGAGTTATCCACCAGCATACCAATACCAATTGCTACGCCGCCCATGGAAATCATGTTCATGTTGATTCCCGTCAGATACATCAGGGCGAATGTCGCCATGATGGACGTTGGAATGGATACCGCGATAATCAGCGACGTTATGGCATTGCGCAGGAACAGCAGGAGCACGAAAAACGCGATGACTGCGCTCAGCAGGGCTGTCTGTGTAACATTGGAAAGCGAAAGCTGAATATATTCTGAGGTATCTGTCAGCATGTTGATTTCCAGTTCAGGGAAATCCTTTTGCAGTCTGCCGATTTCTCTTTGCAGCCGTTCGCTGACTTTTACAAGGTTCGCTGTGGACTGCTTATCAACGGAAACCAAGATACCGTTCTTTCCGTTGATGATGGTAAAGGAACTGCGGTCCACTTCCATTTCTTCCACCTTTGCCACATCGCTGAGGTGGATAACCGCGCCTGTCCCTGTCGTCAGCGGAAGGTCGCGGATTTCCTCCAAAGAGGTAAACTCGCCAATGGTACGTACCTGCACCGTTGTGCTGCCCTGAGAGAGCGAACCGGAAGGCAGGTTCATGTTTTCCGCCGCAAGCACCTGAGACAGTGTGCCTGTGCTGATTCCATAGCCTGCCAGCTTGCCGGGGTCTACGGTCACGCGGATTTCCTTTTCAATGCCGCCGGAAAGCCCGACAGAGGCTACGCCTTCCAGCCGTTCCAGCCGGTTGACTACGCTGTCCTCCAGCAAATCATTCAGCGCGTTCAGGTCGAGATTTTCCGCTGTGACGCCCAGATAAATAGGAATGGCGTTGATGTCCATTTTCAGCAGTACGGGTTCGTCCGCGTTATCCGGCAGGCGCGACTTCGTCTGGTCGAGCACCTCCCTGATATCTACGGACGCAAGGTCAATGTCCGTTCCGTCTACAAACTGCATGATAATCATGCCGACATTCGTGGAGGAAATGGACATGACCGTATCCATATTGGAAACGGAGCTTAATGCCTCCTCCAGAGGCTCGCAGACGAGGTTTTCAATTTCTTCCGGCCCTGCGCCGACATAGGTTGTCATAACGACCGCAATGGGCAGGTCAACATTCGGCATCAACGCCTGATCCAGATTCATATAGGAAACAATACCCGCGATGAATACCATCAGCGTGACCATGACCGTCGTTACAGGGCGGCGGATACAAAGTTTGGAGAACATGGCTTATTCCTCCTTTCCTTCCGCATCTTCTGCTGTTTCCGGTTCCGCATCTGTTTCTGTATTTTCGGGTGTTTTCTGTGCGGAATCGGCAGTATTGACTTCCTCGCCGTCAGAAATATAGGTCTGGCCTTTTGTCACGACTTCCATTCCTTCGGAAAGCCCGCTTGTGATTTCAATGGTTTCACCCGTTTCAATACCCGTTTCCACAGGCGTCTTTTTTACGGTGTTCCCTTCCAGAATATAAACATAGGTTTCACCGTCTTTTGTCAGTACGGCGTTGCGCGGCAGAACGAAGGCTTCTTCGGACTGCTCCATCGTGAAGCTGACTTCCGCCAGCATACCCGCTTTTATCGCGCCGTCCTGATTATTCAGTTCAATTTTGACGGTATATGTGCCGGTCTGCCCTGCGGAAGGGCTGATGGTGGAAACCCTTCCCGTCAGCGGTTCCGCGGAAACGGCCGTCATTTTAACTGCGACTTCGTCCCCGATTGCAATGGTATTGACGACCTGCTCGGAAACGCCGACTTCCACTTTAATGGTAGATAAATCCATCACGGTATATGCCGGCGCCGCCTGTGAAGCAAAGCCGCCGCGTTCCACCCCGCGCTGGGCAATCACGCCCGACATGGGGGAGGTAACAGTGCAGTCGGAAATGTTTTTCTTCAGGTTTTCAATCTGTATCTGCGTTGCGGTGAGGTTTGCCTCTGTCGTTTCATAGGCCAGCTTTATCTGGTCAAACTCGGTCTGTGAAATGATTTCTTCGTCAAACAATATCTTGTTGTTTTCATATGTATTCTTCGCGTTGTTCAGGTTCAGCTCCGCCACGTGATAATTCGCTTCAAGGCTGCGGAGGTTGTTTTGCAGGTCTGCGGAGTCCACAGAGAAAAGCACTGCGCCCTCCCGTACGGTATCACCCACGTCATAGTTAAAATTAATAACTTTTCCCGGAACAGTCGGCACGACAGAAACCTCTTTGGAAGGCGCGGCTTTGCCGGAATAGGAAAACCCGCTTGCGATAGCGGTTTTGCCGGCTGTTTCGGTTTCTACAGTACGCAGGGTCTTTTCCTCAGGGATTTCCTCCTGGCCGCAGCCGACGAACAGAACGGCGCAGAGGGCCAAAGCCCCGATTGCTTGCTTTTTCATAATTTGATACCTCCTATTGCGAAAATTTGCTGTAATTCCATCAGTTTATCGTAAAATTTGTTTTTTGCTTCATCGTCCATCTGCTCAAAAACGGCGGAAGTGCTTTTCAACAGAGTTTCCTCCGCTTCTTTCAAAACTTCCCGGGCACGGTCGGTCAGAGAAAGATAGACTTTCCTGCCATCGTCTTCCTTTTCGGGCGCGTCCTTACGCAGGTAGCCGTTCTTTTCCAGCTTGGTAAGCATCAGCGAAAGGCTGCCCTTACTGATAAAAAGTTCGGCGGAAAGCGCGGAAACCGTCCGTATCTTCGGGTTCATGCGGAGGAAAAATAAAATCTGAAGCTGGGGAATGGTAAGATTGTATTCCATTAACCCCGCCTTGACGTTGCAGGATTTTTCAATGTATGCCCTGTGCCAGCGCAGGAAATTGGTAGACATTGACAGGACACAGGCCGCTATTTCCCTGCTTGTGATTTGCCGCATGGGAATCTCCTTTCTTTCAAAATGCGCGGGGCAGGGCTAGCATGAAACGGGCCGCAAAAAATGCTGCCGGACAGCCGCCCCCGCGCGGGTCAAACAACATGAAATGATTTTAATATAAAACTATTTTCGTGTCAATTATTTTTACATTAAAACTATTTTAAGGAAAAGATTTGGAGCGGGAGGAATATACGGAGGATTTCCGCTGTTCAGAATTTTGTCGGCAATTCTTAAGAAATATGACAGGATTTGTACAAAAATCCTTCAAAAAGAGATGGTATGATAAGTGTGTCGAAAGGAAATGACCAATATCCATGACGACATAATATCCCCCCTCTATAACCTAAAAAGATGGAAAGTACAAAAAGAAAAGGCGGATACCGAAAGGTATCCGCTCTTTCTTCGCGCCAAAATCAGTTCATCATGTCGTCGATGATGTCGTCGATGGCTTCCTCTGCTTTGACTGCCATTCTTTTGCCATTTTTTACGATTTTGCGGCAGGCGCGTCTGTCCTGCATAAGATAGCCTACGCCTGCCATCGTCATTGCGCCGCCAATCAGTAAACCGGTTGCAAATTTTTTCATGAAAAAACCTCCTCTCCGCCATTAGTATAGGCAAAAAGCGGTTTTTTATCCTTTTTACCCTTGTTTAGCAAAGGTATGTGCTCTTGAAAAAAATGCAGGTGCGGCGTAAAATAAGCGGTAAGAAAGGGGCTGTGGGAATGAAAAAGATTTTGCCGGCTGCTGTGTTTGCAGCGTGTATTTTGATAATAACGGCACCACTTTTCCGCAGGGACAGCCGCCCGTTGCACGAAAAAATTGCGGACTATATGTTTCATGCGGAATTTGACCCCCGCTGGGAGCATCTGACAGAGCGGTACGGGGAAGATGATTTTACAGTGGGGGAGGCGGGCGGTATCTATTCCGAGCGTTTCGGTACATGGGTCAATCTGTTCTGGAATGCAGAGGAAAAAACATATCAGGACAATTATGTCGTGTATCTGCG
>CAMQRG010000031.1 GCA_947036475.1 uncultured Clostridia bacterium | reverse complement strand
CATTTTGGATTTGTCAAAAATAAAGTCGAAAAAGATGGAAATTGTAAACGTTTCGTATGAAACGGGCGCGCTTTTTTCGGAAATCGTCAATATGATATGGATTAAGGCGCAGGAAAAAGGGCTGAATTTCCGCCTGCATGTGGATTCCTCCATTCCCAGCATGCTCTGCGGCGATGAGGTGCGTATCAAGCAGGTTTTAATCAATCTGCTGAACAATGCCATAAAATATACGAGTGAAGGCTCTGTTACGCTTTCCATTCGCTGCGAGCGGCTGACGCTCAACCGCGTGCGCGTCTGGTATACGGTGGAAGATACGGGGCTTGGCGTAAAAAAGGAAAACATACCATATATCTTTAACGCGTTTAAGCGTGTGGACGAGGAGCGAAACCGCCATATCGAAGGTACAGGGCTGGGGCTGAGTATTGTGCAGCAGCTGGTACATCTGATGGGCGGCGAGATCAGCGTCAACAGCATATATACAAAAGGCTCTACGTTTATTGTTATGCTGGAACAGGATATTGTAGATGATAAGGAACTGGGGACGTTCACGCTTGCCTCCCGCACAAAGCTGCACCAGGGCGAGCAGTATCAGCAGAGTTTTGAAGCCCCGAATGCCCGTATTCTTGTTGTAGACGATAACGACATGAACCTGATGGTAGTTCGTAAGCTGCTTTCCGCTACGAAGATACAGCTGGATATGGCGCGGAGCGGCGCGGAATGTTTGAAGCTGACACAGACCCAGCATTATGACGCTATCCTGATGGACCACCTCATGCCGGAGATGGACGGCATACAGTGCCTTCACGCACTGCGCTCACAGCCGGCAGGGCTTTGTCAGGACGTACCCGTTATTGCGCTGACAGCTAACGCAGGAAGCGATAATCAGCTGTTGTACCGGAAGGAAGGCTTCAGCGGCTATCTGGCAAAGCCGGTCAGCGGTGCACTTTTGGAGGCTTCTGTGCTGAGCGTGCTGCCCAAGGAACTGGTAACACTGAGCGATGAGGCTGCACAGTCTGAAATCGGAAAAGATGTCCTGATTTTTGAACATGCAAAACGGATTCCCCTTTTGGTAACGACAGACAGCGTGTGCGACCTTCCGGAAACACTGATCAGGGAATTTAACATTGCTGTATGTCCGTATTATGTCTGCACAGAGCGGGGGCGTTTCCTGGATGAAGTCGAGATACAGTCTGATGAACTGCTGCTGCATATGGCGGAGGGCTGGGACGGCAGGTCACAGCCGCCGGAGGTGGAGGATTACGAACGCTTCTTTGCAGGAAAACTGACCGAAGCCCAAAATGTACTCCATATTTCGATGGCAAAGCATGCCAGTGAAGGCTACAATAATGCGCTTGAAGCGGCAAGGTCATTTGAAAATGTTACGGTAATAGATTCAGGGCATCTTTCCAGCAGTATGGGGCTGGTGGTGATGTTTGCGGCGTCTATGGCAGAAAACCACGCAGCGAAGGACGATATTGTGAAAACTGTGGAAAAACTGAGGAACTACGTTTCCTCGGCCTTTATCATCGACAACACACACATGATGTGTCGGGCAGGACAGATTTCCAAACGTACACAGATTATTTGTGACGCATTGCTCCTGCATCCTGTTATTGTGATGAAAAAAAGCCGGATGATTGTCGGGGGAATGCTCTCGGGCGATTTCCAGCATATGGCAAGGCGTTATGTGCGCAGGGTGCTTATGGATACCAGAAATATCGACCGGCGGGTGCTTTTCATTACTTATGCCGGTATGGACGAAAAGAGCCTGCAATATATTCAGGAGCTGGTGCTTCAATACTGCCCGTTTGAACGGATTTATCTCCAGAAGGCGTCCTCAGCGATTGCCTGCAACTGCGGCAGGCGTTCCTTTGGCCTGCTGTTTATGAAAAAGACAGATGCTGTGATTTCCTTCTCGCAGGCATCTAAGCAGAAGGAATTGGAACTGGATTTTTAATGACATTTTTATGAATGAAGTAGCGGACGAAGGCTTTCCGGAAGATGGAGAGGCATGCGCCGGCAGATGAATATAAAAAACGCCTGAAAATGTATATTTTCAGGCGTTTTTATACTTTTATAAGCAGCCGCAGTTTCGTTAAAAAAGAATGCCTCCGCCCGAAAGGAATATCCTGACAGACGGAGGCGGGGAAGGCTTATACAGGTTGAGCCGCTTCTTTTGGCGGCTGTTTCTGCCGCAGTTCTCCGAAAACCGCGCCGCCTAGAATCAGCACTGCGCCCACAGCCTGAATGGGTCCGAGTGTTTCATGCAGGAACAGCAGCGAAAAAATAACGGCAGCAAGCGGTTCCAGATAGCCGCAGATGGCAACGGTCTGCACAGGCAGTACATTCATGGAGGAGAGGTAAAGATAACAGCCAATCCCTGTGTTTACCAGCCCCAGAATCAAAATCGGAAGAATATCGGCAGAAGCAATCTGCATGGAGAATCCTCTTGTCACACCTACGAACAATGCTGTGGTAAAAAGGGCGAATATCAGCTGTATTGCTGAATTCTCCAGTCCTCCGATATCTTTCGCACATTTATTGCAGATAACTGCCACCGCATAAGTTACGGCGGAAAATATCCCGCAGAGAAGCCCGAGAATGTCACCGCTGTTTCCGGCAAGCTGACCGTTTATCAGTACCATTCCCAAAAGGACAAGCAGAAAGCTGATGTCTTTTCTGCGGGTCAGTTTTTCTTTGAAAAGGAAAGGAGAGAGCGCCATAACAATGGCAGGGCCAAAATACAGACAGAGCGTGGCGATGCTTACGCCAATCCTCTGGTATGCCTCATACAGCGATATCCAGCTCGCTCCTGTGACACAGCCGCCGATGCAGAGCAGGGCGAAGGATTTTTTATGTTTCAGGAAAGTAGGTTTGTTTTTGGTGATAAAAAACAATGAAACCATAAAAAGAGACCCCAGCAGGGAGCGCAGAAGCACAATTTCATAACTGCTTAATGCAATCATACTGGCAACAACTCCATTGGAGCCGAATAACAGCAAAGAAGAAATATATTTGGGAAAAGGTCGATTCATAAGTAAGCACCTCGTTTCTGTAAGATTTTCCATAGTCTACCACAGAAAATAAAAGGAGAAAAGCGAATGTTTCTCATATAAAACATTACAAAAACAGATGAAATCGGGACGAAATCGGAAAGCGAATGATATTCCGCTATTTTTTTGTCAAAAAACACGTTCGATGTGAATAGAATATCTGTGGTATTCTGCATTCAGGGGAGGGGACAGCGTTGTATCCCTATCAATATGGTAAGGAAAGCATTTTTTCGGCGGAAAGCGCGGGGCACTCTGACAGGGAAATGATATTGAAACGGCTCCAGCGTTTTTGGAAGGAAAACGAGGGCGAAGGCTACCTTTCGTTTCAAATCTCGACGGCGCAGGGCGCGCTGCCCGTGAAAGCGGCAAGGGTCACAGTAACAAAGGATTTAGGGGACGGCTATGGGCTTTCCATGACAGTGGAGAGCGATGAGAGTGGGAACGTGGGAAAACTGCGGCTGCCTGCGCCCAGCCGTACGTCCGGAGCGGCGCGCCCCTATACGGCGTATGAGGTGCAGATCAGCGCGCCGGAATATGTGACAAAAAGGCTGACAGACGTGGCAATTATTGAGGGAATCACTTCACAGCAGCCTGTGGAGCTTCAGCCAACGCTGATGCGGAGTTTTTCGGAATAGGCGCAGGCGGAAGGGGGAAATGGTATGGCGGTACAGAAATGGTACATACTGCCGCAGAGCGTAACGGTACATATGGGAAAGCCGGACGAAACAGCGGAAAACAAAACAGTTTCCTTTCCGGAATATATGAAAAATACGGCTTCATCTGAAATTGACCCGACACTTCCGGAAAAAATAATTCGCAGGCGTGTTTCTCTGCTTTTGCAGTTTGCGCTGGGGCGCATTGGGGGGCGTTTTTACAGGAACAGAGGGTATCCATTCGATGTGACGGCTTTGCCGCAGTATGACAGAAAATTCAGCGGGCATGGCAGGACGTATGAAAACGTGAACCGAATTGTAAACGAAATATTGGACGGCATCACAGGGACACCGCTCTACGGTTCGGAACGCGCGGAAGGAGAGGAAAAAGCTGTTCCGGTTTCCGCGCAGCCCTATCCGGGTTACCCGCTCAGGGCAGGAAGCAGCGGTGCGGCGGTGCATGCTGTGCAGCTGGAATTGAACAGGATTGCGGAAAATTATCCCTCTATCGTGCCGATTGCCCAGCCGGACGGTGTATTCGGAGCGGATACGGAGGAGGCAGTACGCCAGTTTCAGCAGATTTCGGGAATTACTCCAGATGGTGTGGTCGGCAGGGACACATGGTATAAGCTGCGGTATGTTTATGAAGGAGTGCGGCGGTTCAGCGGCCTGCTTTATGACGGGAAGATATTGCAGGCTTCGGACCATTCCTTTACGGGTTCGCTGAAAGAGGGGGCTCTCGGGCAGAATGTAGGGGAAACGCAGTATCATATTAACGTTGTGTCTTATTTTTATCCACAGGTGCCGAGTGTTGCGCTGGATGAGTTTTATGGACCCAAAACAGCGGCAGCGGTAAAAGCGTTTCAGAAGCTGTCTTATCTGGTGGAAGATGGCATCGTGGGGCAAAATACATGGCACAGCATGGGCGTATCCTGTGGGAACATCATGGGGTGCGTAAATGGGTGTTTTCCTGCTGGCTACGCGGAAAACAGGGCGGCGGCGTATCCGGGGTATGTGCTGTCCAAAGGAATGGAAAATTCAGATGTGGTGCATCTGCAAAAGTATCTGGACGGTATTTCGCTTTACTATGGCACGATACCAAAGGTGGAGCAGACGGGCGTATATGACGAAGCGACAGCGGCGGCTGTGGCAGCTTTGCAGCAGCAGAATGGCATTACGGCAACCGGCGCGGTGGACGAGGCGACCTGGGATATGATAGCGCGGCTGTATGATACAAGATAGGGGGCGTTTGACAGGCTGGAACGAGGCTTTTGGGGTAAGCCCTTCCAGCCTTTATGGGCGTTTGGACAGGCAGCCAATGCGGAAATAAAAGATATTTTGCTGGCTTTTTTCTGAGAAATCCTGTAAAAAAGTTTGGTAGTGGCGGTTAAATATGGTATAATGATTTGCATATGGAAGAATGGAGAAGAATAAAAAGCTGGAAAACTGGGGTTTTCCGGCATATGATACTGTTTTACAGGGCCGGGGGCTGTGGGCTTCGGCTGGGAAGGAGATTTTCTGCATGGAATTAAAAAAGCTGCTGGAAGGCGTTCCCTGCGAACTGATACAGGGAAATGCAAATCAGGAGATTACAAACATTGCCTATGATTCCCGCGCTGTGGAGCAGGGGGGGCTGTTTGTCTGTATAGAAGGTTTCCAGACGGACGGGCATAAATATATCCCTTCCGCGCTGGAAAAAGGTGCGGCGGCAATCCTCTGTACGCATCGGGTGCAGGATATTCCCGAACATACGGCGGTAATTCTGGCGGAAAATACCAGAAAGGCTCTGGCAATAGTTTCCGCTCATTTTTATAGACATCCGTCACGACAGCTGCGCATGATTGGCGTAACGGGCACCAATGGCAAAACAACGACGACATATCTCATAAAATCCGTTTTGGATAAAGCGGGACGGAAGGTCGGCGTCATTGGCACAATCGAAAACCGCATTGGGGACAGGGTACTTCCCTCCAGCCGTACAACGCCGGAATCGCGGGAATTACAGGCGCTTTTGGAACAGATGCGGACGGAAGGCGTAACGGATGTGGTGATGGAGGTTTCCTCCCATTCGCTGGACCTTTGCCGCGTGGAGGGTATCGCGTTTGACGCTGCGGTTTTTACCAATCTGACACAGGACCATCTGGATTACCATAAAACAATGGAGAACTACCGCGCAGCGAAGGGGCTGCTTTTTGAACACGCGGAAAAAAGCATCATCAATATGGACGACGCGGCTGGGGAATATATGGCAGGGCGGAGCGGCGGCGAAATTCTGTCCTTTGGCATAGAGAGCGATACGGCATTGACGGCGGAAAATATCCATATTTCTGCGGAGGGCTGTTCTTTTGAACTGCTCTGGCAGGGAAAGCGTCTGCCGGTCAAACTGCATACGCCGGGGCGTTTCAGTGTATATAACGCATTGGGGGCGGCAGGCGCATGCATTGCGTTGGGTGTGCCGCTGGAAACCATAACGGAAGGGCTTTCGGAAAACAGCGGCGTTTCCGGCAGATTCCAGACCGTTCGCAGCCGGAAAGGGTATCAGGCTGTAGTGGACTACGCCCATACGCCGGACGGCCTGGAAAACGTTTTGAAAACAGCAAAGGAATTTGCGAAAGGAAAAATTATAACAGTCTTTGGGTGCGGCGGCGACAGGGATAAAACCAAACGCCCCATTATGGGTGAAACAGCAGGCAGGCTTTCCGATTACTGCCTGATTACTTCGGATAACCCGCGCACGGAGGACCCCCTGCAGATTATAACGGAAGTGGAGGCGGGCATACAGAAAACGGGCTGCCCCTATGAAAAAATTCCTGACAGGCGTGAGGCAATCCGCCATGCAGCCGCACTTGCCGAAAGCGGGGACGTGATTCTGGTAGCGGGAAAGGGACATGAAACCTACCAGATTTTTCCGGACCGCACCATTCATTTTGACGACGTGGAAGAAGTGCGGGACGCGTTTGGGGCGGACTGCATTGGAAAGGACAGTATATGAAGGAATTGACAGTCAGGGAACTGCAAAAAGCGGTAAACGCGCGTCTAATTACTGCGGGAGATGCAGAACGGGTTTTGGAACGGACAGTTTCCCATGTGACACAGGATTCCCGCGAGGTGCGGCAGGGCAGCCTGTTCGTGCCGATGAAGGGAGAAAAACGCGATGGGCATGATTTCATTGCCCAATGCTTTGCACAGGGCGCGGCGGCGTGCTTTTCGGAAAAAGAAAGTATCCCGCCGGAAAATGGCGCGCTGCTTTTGGTGGAAAATACAAAAAAAGCCCTGTTGGATTTGGCGGAGTATTTTAGAAATCAGTTCCGGATTCCGGTGGTGGGCATTACGGGCAGCGTAGGCAAAACGACCACGAAGGATATGGCAGCGTCTGTGCTTTCGCAGAAATATCAAACGCTTTGGACACAGGGAAATTATAACAATGACATCGGCGTACCGCTGACGCTCCTGCGGCTGGAGGAAAACCATCAGGCGGCAGTGATTGAGATGGGTATGAATCATTTTGGGGAGATTGCCCTGCTTTCGGGGATAGTGCGCCCGGATATTGGCGTGATTTCCAATGTGGGCGTGGCGCATATTGAAAACCTCGGCAGCCGCGAAGGCATACTGCGGGCAAAATGTGAGATGTTCGATGGCATGGCAGAGGGCGGAACAGCCATTCTCAATGCCGATAACGATATGCTGCGGACATTGGAAGGCAGGCTGACACAGAAAATCATCTGGTTTGGGCTGGAAAACATGGACGGCAGAAAACCGGATATTTACGCGGACGAGATTTGCCAGAAGGGGCTGGAACAGACCGCCTGTGTCATTCATACGCCAAAGGGACAGGTTGCTGTGACGGTTCCCATGCCGGGGAAACATATGGTTCTGAACGCGCTTTCTGCGGCGGCAGTCGGGCTGGAACTTGGGCTGACGCTGGAGGAAATCAGGGCGGGCATTGAGTGCTTTACGCCGACAAAAAACCGCATGAACGTGGTTTATGGCGAAAACGGCATCACGATATTGAACGATGTGTATAACGCGAATCCTGTTTCCATGAAAGCATCGCTGGATATTCTTTCGGCGGCACAGGGCAGGAAAGCGGCTGTACTGGGCTTTATGGGCGAATTGGGCGAATTTGCGCCCGCCATGCATCGGGAGGTCGGCGAATACGCGGCAAAATGCGGCGTAGACCTGCTGTTCTGCATCGGGCGGTATACAGATGAAATGGCAGCCAGTGCCAAAGCGTCTGGCTGTGAAAATGTGTTCCATTTTGCGGAACAGGCTGAATTTTTGGAAAAAGGGCTTCCCCTGTTGCAAAAGGGCGATACCGTTCTGGTGAAGGCGTCCCGCAGTATGGAGCTGGAAAAAACGGTGGAAAAAATACAAGGAGTGAACTAAAGTGGGTTCTTTGGAACAAACAGTCTATGCCATACTCATATCATTTATCATAGGGGTTATACTCTGCCCAATCATGATTCCCCTTCTGCATAAGCTGAAATTCGGGCAGAATGTGCGCGATGACGGACCGGAAACACATTTACAGAAGCAGGGTACGCCGACAATGGGCGGCATATCGTTTCTGATTGCGTTTGTGGTGACGGGCGCGTTCTTCATGAAGGGGTATACGGATAATGCGGCAATCCTGCTGGTCACGCTGGGGTATGGCGTGATTGGTTTTCTGGATGATTATATCAAGGTTGTAAAAAAGCGTTCCCTTGGTTTGCGGGCATATCAAAAGCTGCTTTTGCAGCTTATTGTGACAGGGTGCTTCTGCTGGTATCTGTACGCGGGCGGAACGGGAACCGCGGTATATATTCCGTTTACGGACGGTATGCTGCTTGACCTTGGCATACTGTTTATTCCGTTTGTGTTCGTTGCCATGCTGGGCACAGTCAACGGTGTCAATCTGACAGATGGGCTGGACGGCCTTTCCAGCGGCGTGACGCTTCTGGTGGCTTCATTTTTCGCCATCGCGGCATGGGCGGCGGGGAGTACGGTTTCGCCCGTCTGCGGTGCGATTATCGGTGGTCTGCTGGCGTTCCTGATTTTTAATGCCTACCCCGCGAAAGTGTTCATGGGGGATACAGGTTCGCTCGCGCTGGGCGGCTTTGTGGCATCAACCGCGTTTGTGCTGAAAATGCCGGTATTCATTGCGATTGTGGGATTTATCTATCTATGGGAATCCATAACAGTTATGCTTCAGGTTGGCTGGTTTAAGCTGACAAAGCGGAAATATGGCGAGGGCAGGCGGCTGTTCAAAATGGCGCCGTTCCATCACCATCTGGAAAAATGCGGCTGGCGGGAAACAAAGGTCGTAACGCTGTTTTATGTGGCAACGGCAATGTTCTGCCTGATTGGATTTTTAGGCTGCAAATATATGTTTTAACGGAAAGAAGGAATCGGAATGGAATACAACGGCAAAAAGGCGCTGGTCTGCGGCATGGCAAAAAGCGGCATCGCGGCGGCGGCCCTGCTGAAACGACTCGGCGCAGAAGTTACGTTGCAGGATATGAAGAAACGGGAAAACATTCCCAGTGCGGAACAGCTGGAACAGGAGGGTTTCCGGCTCTGTACTGGGAAAAATCCCGATGATATCGCCTGTGAGCAGGATTTGATTGTACTCAGCCCGGGGATTCCCTGTGACTTGCCTTTTATACAGGCGGCGGAGAAAGCTGGCGTGCCTGTACTGAGTGAAGTAGAACTGGCATACCGCCTGACGCCCTGCCGGATAACGGCAATTACCGGCACGAATGGCAAAACGACTACGACGACGCTTGTGGGTGAAATCATGAAGGCGGTGCGTCCGCATACGGCTGTGGTAGGGAATATCGGCATTTCCTACTGTCAGGAGGTAGAACGGCTGACGGAGCGGGATTGGGTGGTCGCAGAAATCAGCAGTTTTCAGATGGAAAAGGCGGAGCAGTTCCACCCGCATATCAGTGCAGTGCTGAATATTACGCCGGACCATCTGGACCGCCATAAAACAATGGAAACCTACGTCAGCATGAAAGAACGCGTATTTGCAAAGCAGAATGCAGAGGATTTCTGCATATTGAATTACAGTGACCCTTACTGCCGGGAAATGGCAGGGAAAACAGAAGCAAGGGTGTTTTTTTTCAGTTCACAGGAAACGCTGGCTGAGGGCATTTTTCTTGAAGGGGAGGATATTCGGGTGCGCTGGGACGGCGTGAATGCATGTCTGCTTTCTGTGAACGATTTGCAGATTTTAGGCGTGCATAATTACGAAAACGCTATGGCGGCAGCAGCGGCGGGTATCTGTGCAGGCGTACCTCTGGATACGATTCGGGAGGTTCTGCAAAATTTCCGCGGCGTGGAGCATAGAATCGAGTATGTTGCGACGGTTGACGGCGTAGACTATTATAACGACTCAAAAGGGACGAATACAGACGCGTCTGTCCGCGCTGTGCTGGCAATGAAAAAGCCAATTGTGCTGATTGGCGGCGGATACGATAAAAAGGTTTCTTTTGACGACTGGACAAAGCTGTTCCCCGGAAGGGTGAAGCATCTGGTGCTGATTGGCGCGACTGCGCCGCAGATTCGTGCATCGGCGGAGAAATTCGGTTTTGCGGTAATTTCCGATTGCGAAACTTTTGCGGAGGCGATAGACCTTTGCAGGGAAAAAGCCGCGCCGGGTGACTGTGTACTGCTTTCCCCCGCATGCGCAAGCTGGGGAATGTTTGATAATTACGAACAGCGCGGGGAGCTGTTCAAACAGCAGGTGAGGGGCTACCTGAATTAAAATAGCGGCAAAAAAGAGGTGGAAAGATGGAGAAAGAACAAAGGGGCAAAACGAAAAAAAAGCAGGGCAGGCGAAAATATATCAAGCCGCTGGGGTATGATTTTACGTTGCTTTTCGTTGTGCTGACGCTGGTGCTGTTTGGCGTTGTAATGGTGTTCAGTTCCAGCTATTATAAGACGATGACGACGGAAAAATTCGGTTATGATATGTTTTATTTCCTGAAAAGGCAGGGAGCATGGGCTGTCGTTGGCTTTGCCGCGATGATTTTCTGCATGAACATACCCTATACGTTCTGGAGGCGTTTTTCTGCGCTGGCATATTGGCTTTCCAATGTGTTTCTTCTCCTGCTGTTGACGCCGCTTGGGCAGACCATAGGCGGACAGACACGCTGGCTGAAACTGGGGCCGATACAGTTCCAGCCTTCGGAGTTTACGAAAATTGCCATTGCATTGTTTCTTTCCCTCTATGTCAGCGAGCATCGGAAGGAACTGGGAAATTTGAAGGGATTCTGTAAGGCGTCGGCAATATTACTTTTCCCTGTTTTATTGATTGCGCTTTCCAACTTTTCTTCCGCCCTGCTGATACTTCTGATGGGTGCAACGATATTGTTTATTGCAAGCCCGCGGATATGGTATTTTGTGGCGGCGGCGGGCGCGTTGATACCGGTTGGTGCGATTCTGATTATACCGAAAAAGTTCCGGTACCGTCTGGGGCGTATCATGATATGGCTGGACCCCTGGAGCGATCCACTGGACGACGGCTTTCAGACGATACAGTCCCTGTATGCCATTGCTTCCGGCGGGCTGTTCGGGCTGGGGCTGGGACAGAGCCGGCAGAAAACATTCGTGCCGGAGGCGTATAACGACATTATTTTCGCAATCATTTGCGAAGAACTGGGCATCATCGGTGCGGGCTTCGTTATACTGCTGTTTACTGTGCTGATTTGGCGGGGCGTAAATATTGCGATGAATGCCAAAGATACATATGGAATGCTTGTGGCAACGGGTATTATTGCGGTCATTGCATTCCAGTCCATTATCAACATCGGCGTTGTAACGAATACCATTCCGAACACAGGGCAGCCCCTGCCGTTTATCAGCTATGGCGGCTCGTCGCTGATGTTCCTGATGGCAATGGTCGGCATATTGCTGAATATTTCACGTTATCCCAAAAAGAACGAAAAACCGGAACGGTAACTTTAGATAAGACTCTCAGATTTGCAGGCAGAGATACCGCCCAAATTGCTGAGGGTCTTTTTTTTGCGTTTTTTGTCGGGTGGTTTTTGGCATGATTCAGCAGAAGTGACAAGTTTTTTCGTCCCGCCCGTCTATAATAGGGGCATGGAGGGAAAAAATGGAAGCAACTATTTACATAGACGTATTGTTTTTTACGAATTGGGGCATGAACAGCTTTCTGCTCTGGTGCGCCGGAAGGCTTGCGGGCTTTCGGGCAGGCAAGGTACGGATACTGCTTGGCGGTTTCGTTTCCGCCATGCTTTACTGCCTGTGGCTGTATTTTTTCCGAAGAAACGGCGGTCTTCTGTTTTCGTTTCTGCTGATGGCGGCGGGCATTGCAGCGGCATATCTGCCGAAGCGCGGAAAAAGTCTGCTGCGGCTGTTTGCGGCGGCATGGGTGGTTTCGTTCCTGATGGGCGGTGCGGCGGCGGCATTGCTTACACTGACAAACGTGCAGACACTGTTTGGCCATGGGCTGATTCTGCGGCGGAATGTGGGACTTTATCCCTGGCAGATGCTGCTCTGGTCGGTCGGCATGGCGTACGCTTTGCTGAAGCTGGGCGGGAAGTGGATGGAATCACATATCCAGCGGCGGCGGGAATTTTGTACGGTTTCTGTGCTTTGGCGCGGAAAGCGGACAGAAGGCAGGGCATTGATTGATACGGGGAACGGACTGCGGCAGGAGGACGGCAGGGGCGTTGCTGTGCTGGAATTTGCCGCTTTGCAGCCGCTTTTTACACCGGAGGAAAGTGTCGCGCTTTTGCAGGGTGTCAGGGAAGGGCTCGGGCTTTGCGCTTTGCCGTATACCAGCCTTGGCAATCCGGACGGCAGACTCTGGGGCGTGCGTGCGGAACAGCTGGAAATCAGTTTCGGTGAAACGTCAGTCCGGCATTGCGATATTTTTGTGGGCATTACATTTGAAGCATTTACAGGGGCATACGAGGGCTTGCTCCCACCCTGTTTATTGAAGGAGGAATAAGCATGAAGGAATGGAAATATCTTGTATTTTTGGCAAAATATCATGGAGGCATATTTTTGCGCAAGCTGTTCGGCAAGGCGGAGGGTGTTTTTTATATCGGCGGCAGCGATGTATTTCCGCCGCCCCTGAAGCCAGATGAGGAGGCTGTGCTTTTGCAGCAGCTGGGCGGGGAGGACGACGTTAAGGTAAAATCCGTCCTGATAGAGCGGAATCTGCGGCTTGTCGTCTATATTGCGAGGAAGTTTGAAAATACGGGAATCAACGTGGAAGATTTGATTTCCATTGGCACGATTGGGCTGATTAAGGCAATCAATACTTTCAAAACAGATAAAAAAATAAAGCTGGCAACATATGCCTCCCGCTGCATTGAAAACGAAATTTTAATGTATCTGCGGCGCAACAGCAAGACGAAATCGGAAGTTTCCATTGACGAACCGCTGAATGTAGACTGGGAGGGCAATGAGCTTTTGCTCTCGGATATTCTGGGCGTAGATGGGGACGTGATTTACAAAAATATCGAAGATGAAGTGGACAGAGAACTGCTGAACAACGCAATGCAGAAGCTCTCTGGAAGGGAGCGGCGCATTGTGGAAATGCGGTTCGGACTTTTGCCGGAAACGGAGGAACGTACACAGAAGGAGGTTGCGGATATTTTGGGGATATCGCAGTCATATATTTCGCGTTTGGAGAAAAAAATTATCAGCAGGCTGAAAAAGGAAATCAATAAAATGATGTAAGCAAAAGGAGGGTGTGAATCATGCCCTCCTTTTTGTCAGATATCTTTATAATGCAGAGGTTCAAAATCTGTGTTGCGCATTTTTCCAAAGCCCCTGTCGCAAAATTGCTGGTTCCCGCTGCGCGTGCAGCGGATAAAAACGCGCGTACTTTCACGGAACGCCTCCGAAGAAGGGATTCCGCTTTCCAGTTCTGTCAGCCGCATAAAACAACCGCCTTTCTGATTTTGCGTTACAGTTAGCGTAACCGGAAATGGACGGATTTATTCCGCGTTTTCTTTGTTGCGGATGGAGAGCAGTATGCAGACCAAAAGCAGAAGGATATTGCCGAATGCGACAGCAGGCTGTCCGAACTGTTTTGTCAGGATTGTGCCAATTCCTGCGCCGCATATAAAAAATAATATGACGCCGTAATAATCGGCGGCTTTTTTACATTCGGCAGTATTTCTGTTCTGCGTAAAACGGAACAGGTGCTCCGTTCCGCTGCGGAGATTGCCGGTACACATGGTTGTTGCGTAGGGCAGGCCATGGATTTTCCGGAAACTCTGCGCCTGTAGAGAGCATACGAATGACACCAGAACATTGGCAACAAGGTCATATTTCCCGCCGAGCGGAAGGAACGCCACAACGAACAGCAGGAACATTTCAAAAAGAATAACAATTTGCCGCCAGTGTATCACAGGCTTGGGAAGAAAAAATTTGCGTATCCATTCATCTACAAATACGCCGCAGACAAAAGCAAAAATCGGGATAAAGCAGGAAAAGGCATCCAGCCATTGCCCTTCTGCCAGATTCATGCCCATCAGCACAATATTGCCCGTCTGAGCGTTGGCAAAAACCCCGCCTCTGGCGATGTATGTATAAGCGTCCAGAAAACCGCCGACAATTGCCAGAAGTGTGCCGGTCAGAAAGGATTCGGACATTTGCTGTTTGGAATATAATTTCATGGAAAACTCCTTATATTTCTGCTTTAAAGCATATATTTTCTGTCAAGGGAACGATACTGGAGGACTTCCAGAAGATTCCGCAGAGTAATTTGTTCTGCGCCGTCCAAATCGGCGGCGGTACGTGCCAGCTTCAGTATTTTATGGTATGCACGCGCGCTCAAATCCAGCCGTTCAAAAGCGGAACGCAGAACATCTCGGTCCTTCGCGGCAAGCGAACAGTATTTTTCCACCTGTGCGGCGTTCATCTGGGAATTGAAATAAATCCCTTCGCCCCGGAAACGCTCAAGCTGTATGGCATGAGCGCGGACAACGCGTTCCCTGACAGCGGCGGAGCTTTCTGCGGGTGCGGTGTTCTCTAAATCGTCATAAGCCACAGGCGGCATCTCAATCATCAGGTCGATACGGTCAAGCAGAGGACCGCTGATTTTCCTGTGGTATTTCGCGATTTCATTGGCGGAGCAATGGCATTTTTCGCTGTTGCCCAAATATCCGCAGGGACAGGGGTTCATTGCTGCCACAAGCATAAAATCGGAAGGAAATGTCAGCGTGCCGTTGACCCGCGAAATTGTCACTTTCCCATCTTCCAATGGCTGCCGCATGACCTCCAGTGCGTTTCGCTGAAATTCCGGCAGCTCGTCCAGAAACAGTACGCCATGATGCGCCAGAGAGATTTCACCGGGCTTCGGTACGCGCCCGCCTCCGGTCAGCGCAGAGGGGGAAATGGTATGGTGCGGCGAACGGAAAGGCCGCGTGCGGACGAGTGCGTTTTTCTGGCGCAGAAGCCCTGCAACACTGTAAATTTTTGTAATCTCAATACTTTCGTCAAAACTTAAATCGGGCAGTATGCTCGGCAGGCGCTTTGCCAGCATGGTTTTTCCGGAGCCGGGCGGGCCAATCAGCAGAATGTTATGACTTCCGGCGGCGGCAAGCTCCATTGCGCGCTTCGCGTTTTCCTGCCCTTTTACATGGGAGAAATCCAAAAATTCCCCGTCTGCCCTGTCGGGCTGGAAGAAAGCCGGATTCTTCTGATACGGAGGAATTTTTGCCTTTCCGGAAAGATGAGCGATGGCTTCTGTAAGCGAATGAACGGGAAACACCTCCATACCTTCCACAAGGGCAGCTTCTTCGGCATTTTCCGCCGGAACAAAACAGCTTTTTATGCCCCTGTGCTGCGCATCGTAAACCATGGGCAGTACGCCGTTGACCGGACGGACAGAACCGTCCAGAGAGAGTTCGCCGGTGCAGATGCTGTTTTCCAGTGCATTTTTGGGAAATGCGGCGATAGATGCAAGAATGCCCAGCGCAATCGGCAGGTCAAAGGACGCGCCTTCCTTTTTGGTATCGGCGGGGGCAAGGTTGACTGTAATCCGCTTGACAGGGAAAGGCAGCCCGGAATTGCGTATTGCTGTACGTACCCGTTCGCGGGATTCCTTTACAGCAGAATCCGGCAGCCCAACGATGTCAAAAGCGGGCAGGCCGTTGCTCAGGTCAACCTCAACGGCAACGGGATAGCTTTCGATTCCCAGCAGGGCAGAGCTGTTTAATATAGAAAGCATAAAATAGCCTCATTTCTGTATGGATTGCCGCAGGTTTTTCCAAAGCAGGGGAAGAACTGGCGGCTTTTGTGGAATATTTAGAACTTATCCATAAATAAGATGTACGTAGATAATTTACGGATAGGTTCTCAAGCCTATAATAACAATTTTTGAGCAAAACTGCAATGAATTTAGATGATTTCTACTATATAAATGGGCTATCATTCACAAATTTCTAAAAGACTCGAAAAAATCCTATTGAATTTTTACAGCAAAGGATTTATAGTATAGTGCGTAACTCATTAGGAGGGGAGTGTTTCTGTCTCTTATACACATCTCCGAGCCCACGAGACGCTACGCTATCT
>CAMQRG010000030.1 GCA_947036475.1 uncultured Clostridia bacterium | reverse complement strand
CAAAGCCAAAGCCAAAGCCAAAGCCAAAGCCAAAGCCAAAGCCAAAGCCAAAGCCGAAGCCTTGCCAAGGGGTGATGCAATATATTACAAATTATACCATAAAACCGCGCCAACCGCAAGAAAGGCGGCAGGGTTTTATCCGTTTTTTCCCTGCCCCCGCCTTATGTGCCCTCTTTCAACAGCCTTTCCTTTATCTCCTGCCCTTCCTCCGTAAAAAATATGGCATACCAAAGTTCCAGCGCACGCAGAAGTTCCTTTTTCTCCCGCCGCAGCGCATTGATTTCCAGCCCTGCGCCAATCTCGTCAAAATCAAAATCGTCCTCGCGGCGCACCGTTTCAAAATACAGTTCTCCCGCCTCGTCAAAGCCCATCAGGAAAGTACAGTTCAGTTTCTGCGCCAGCAAAACGCAGATTACCCGCACTTCCTCCTGTATGCTTTCGGGCAGTTCCCGGAACCCCGGTTCCAGAAAATATTTCTGCTTTTCCGCATTTGCCGCAGCCAAAATCTTCCGTTCCATCAGTCTGTCTCCTCCTTCCGGATAGAAACCTCACCGGAAAAAACAACTTCTTCCCGTCCGGTATCCAGCCGCCGGACAAGCAGTTCGCCCTCCGGCGTAATGTCCAGCACAACCGCAGAAAATTCCTCCCGCCCCAAAACACGGACTTCCCTGCCGATGTTCACGCATTTTTCGCGGTAACGTGCTCGGAACGGGGCAAAATTGCCGCTCTGCAAAAATGCGTCATAAAGTTCCTCAAAGCGCTCCAGAATACTATGTACAGTCTGCCGTCTGGAATATGTCCTGCCGCCCTCCAAAAAGAGGGAAGTTGCCGTTTCACGCAGCCCTTCCGGAAATTCCGCCATATTTACATTTACGCCGATGCCCAGCACAATAAAATGCACTTCCTGCATCTCGCAGTCCATCTCCATCAGTATGCCGACAAGCTTTTTACCATTACAGAGAATGTCATTCGGCCATTTGATTTCCATGGAAAGCCCTGTCACTTCCTCCAAAGCCTCTGCCACAGCCAGCCCCGCAAGCAGTGTCAGCGCAGGGGCAGATGCCGGTTCCATCTTCGGGCGCAAAAGCAGACTCAGCCAGACGCCTGTGCCCGCCGGCGCCTCCCAATGACGTCCTCTGCGGCCGCGTCCAGCCGTCTGGCTTTCTGCCACAGCCAGCGCGCCTTCCGCCCCGCCTTCCAGCGCGTATTCGCGGATACGGTTGCTTGTCGTATCCGTTTCGTGAAAAAATAACAGCGGCCGGCCCATATATTTTGTTTTCAGCCCGCTTTCCAACTCCTTTTGGTTATACATCGCTTCATAAGGCGCAAGGCGATAGCCTTTGTTCGTGACCGCCTCAATTTCATAGCCCTCCTGCCGCAGCCGGTTGATGCCCTTCCATACGGCGGCGCGAGAAATATCCAGCCTTTTGCCGATTTCTTCACCGGAAATATAGCCTGTTTCCCCCTTCAAAATATCTAAAATCCGATACATCTGACGCCCTCCTTTGTCAGATTCTGATTCCCCCTGTGTTTTGTCCGCAGAAAAAAAGGGAACGTGGAAAACTCTGTGATATTCAGACTTTTCCCCGTTTCCCTTCATACTTCCCTGCGTTCTCCAGCGTCCGCCAAAAATAACGGTTTTTGGGTCAGACCGCCTTTTCCGGGGTTTCAAACAGATTACAAACGATTATTTAGAACCTATCCGTAAATGCTCTACGCACATCTTGCTTCATCTTTTCCGGCAGTCTTTGTCACTTTTCCTTGCCGTACCACTCGGTACGCCTGCAAAAAAGCCCCTTGCCTGCCGAAAAATCTGACTGTGCAATCTGCACGTATCTTATTTATGGAAAAGTTCTTAGTTTTTGCCCTTTACATTCACGCGGCTCAGGAATTTATCCAGCTCAATAATCGCGCGTCCATGCGTACCCTCGCAGATTTTATCCACTTCATCATACGCCTTGATTGCGAATGTCAGCAGTTTGCCCTTAACCTCCGTCAGTTCTGCCACAACGCGCACCTTCATGCCCACAGGCGTAGCCGCCATATGTGCCAGGTTGAAACTCGTGCCGACCGTTTCCCAGCCTTCCGGCAAAAACGGTGCAACTGTGCCGATTGCTGTGCCTTCAATCCAGGCAATCATGCGGGGAGAAGCGAACACAGGCACATTGTCGTTGCCGAAATGTACTGCCGTATCTTCTTCCTCTACAACAAATTCCTTTTCAAATGTCATACCGGGTACAATATTGCTGAATTCCATCATTCGTTCTCCTCTCTGGGTTCTTCTTTCTCTTTTGACAGTGTTACGGTTTCCTTTTCTTCCTGCCCTTCCGGCGCAGCCGCCTCTGTTTCAGGTTCCGTATTCTCTTTATTCTCCGCAATGCCGAGAATTTCCTCCCGCACATTCGGGTCAAACAGCGTACGGAATTCGTCGCCCGTAACCTTTTCTTTTTCTACAAGCAGCTTTGCCGCAGCATGCAGCACTTCCATGTTTTCCTGCAATATGCGGAGGGCCTCATCATATGCCTCCGTCACGATGCGCTTGACTTCCTCGTCAATCGTTGTCGCGACAGCCTCGCCGTAATTGCGGGTATGGCCCCAGTCACGCCCAATAAAGACTTCATTGCTGTCCTCCCCGAACTGTATCGGTCCGAGAATTTCACTCATGCCGTACTGCGTCACCATGCTCCGCGCCATTGCCGTTGCGCGTTCGATGTCGTTGGACGCGCCCGTCGTCACGTCTTTTATCACTATGGCTTCCGCCGCGCGTCCGCCCAGCAGGCTGACAATATCCTGTTCCATATACATTTTCGTGCGGTACATTCTGTCCTCGCCCGGCAGCGGCATCGTATAACCGCCCGCCATGCCCGTTGGAATGATAGAAATGCTGTGTACCGGGTCAAGCTCACTCAGTACCTCAAACAGTATTGCGTGTCCGCTTTCGTGGTATGCTGTGATATATTTTTCCTTATCGGAAATGACTCTTGTTTTCTTTTCTGTACCTACACCGATTTTGATAAGAGCCTTTTGCAGTTCCTCCATATCAATGGCTTTTTTGTCGTGCCGCGCGGTCAAAAGAGCAGCTTCGTTCAGAAGATTCGCCAGATCCGCGCCGGTAAAGCCTGCCGTTGTCTGCGCAACGACCTTCAGGTCAACTTCCTCCGCAAGAGGCTTGCCCTTGGAATGTACGCGGAGGATTGCCTCACGCCCTTTTACGTCAGGCCGCCCTACATACACCTGCCGGTCGAAACGGCCCGGGCGCAGAAGTGCAGGGTCAAGGATATCCGCGCGGTTCGTCGCCGCAATGATGATAACGCTTTCGTTGATGCCGAAACCGTCCATTTCCACAAGCAACTGATTCAGCGTCTGTTCGCGCTCGTCATGCCCGCCGCCAAGACCTGCGCCGCGGCGTCTGCCCACAGCGTCAATCTCGTCTATAAACACGATACTTGGTGAATTTTTCTTTGCCTGTTCAAACAAATCGCGTACGCGGGACGCGCCCACGCCTACGAACATTTCCACAAAGTCCGAGCCGGAAATGCTGAAAAACGGCACGCCCGCCTCCCCTGCAACAGCCTTTGCCAGCAGGGTCTTACCTGTACCCGGAGGGCCGACAAGCAGCACGCCCTTCGGAATCCGCGCGCCCAGATCAGTAAATTTCTGCGGCGCTTTCAGGAACTCAACAAGCTCCTCCAGTTCCGCCTTTTCTTCGTCGCAGCCAGCCACGTCCTGAAACGTCACCTTATTCTTTTCATCTATGCTCATTCTGGCCTTGCTCTTGCCGAAAGAGGACATCTTTCCGCTTCCGCTCTGCATACGGCTGAACAGGAACATGAAAAACAGTATCATAACGACCATCATAATGAGGGAAGGCAGTATTGCCGCAAGCATATTTTCCTTCTGAGGCTCCTTAACCGTCATGGACAGGCTGCCGCCGCTCTCCACAACCTTCTGGTCAGCGCGTTCCTGGAATGTGCTGATACTTGCTACGTTTACATTGATAATAGCGCCGTCCTTCAGCACCGCCTGCACGTTGCCGAAATCGCCAACCTCCCTGCTTCTTGTAATTTCAAGGCTTTTTACATTGCCCTTTTCCAGTTCTTCCAATAAGTCACCGTAAGTATATGCCGGCTGTTCCCCCTGCGGCGGCAGAAGCCCCTGCCCTGTGTACGCAAGGCCCGCCAGTATGATTAAAAATACCAGCGCGTACAGTCCTATGGATTTGAAGTATTTGTTCAAGAGAGTCCCTCCTATTTATTTTTATGCTATATTTATTTGCCGGATATTCGGCTTCAATTTATAATTTTAGCATACTTTTTCCGGAAACGCAACGAATGATTTCTGAAAAAATCAGCGGTCATTCCGCATTTTTCACAGACGCATAAAAAAGCCCCGAAGCGGAGGGAGTCCGTCTTGGGGCACGGCGTTTTTTATTCCTCAAAATGAATCACGCCGACATGCGGAAGGTTCCGGTATCTCTGCGCATAATCCAGCCCGAAGCCGACCACAAACGCGTCAGGTATCGTAAATCCGGTATAATCCACCGGCACATCAATCACGCGCCGCTCCGGCTTGTCCAGAAGCGTGCATATTCTCAGGCTTTTGGGGTCGCGCGAAAGCAGGAGTTCCCGCAGACGGCTGAGTGTCCTGCCGCTGTCAATGATATCCTCCACAATCAGCACGTTTTTCCCCTCTATGCTTTCCTCCAAATCCATTAAAATCTGAATATGCCCGCTGCTCTCCGTTGCGTCGCCATAGCTGGAAACCCGCATAAAATTCATCGTTGCCGGCTGGCGCAGTTTTTTTGCCAGTTCCACCAGAACCATTACGCCGCCCTTCAGTGCACAGACCAGTTCCACCTGTTCCCCCGCGAAATCTTCATTTATCTGTTCGGCAATTTCTTCCAGACGCTTGGCAATCGCCTCCGCAGATATCATTACTTCTACCCGTTCTTTCATGTTTCTGTGTCCCTCCGTATTCGTATCTGTAAAAAACGCGTTGTCTGTCCGTCCGCAAGAAAGCTGACAGAAGCCCTCAGCCCCGGGGCCCAGAGGATTTCTTCCCCCACTGCCACTAAAGGCCATGTTTCCCGCTGCTCCCGCGGTATTTTCTCGTCAATCCATAAATCCTTTATTTTTTTCCTGCCATTTTTCAGACGGATGCTGTCGCCTGCCCGCCTTGTGCGGCAGGAAAGCCCCTCCGTTTCTGTACAGCTGTAAATCCTCCCCAGTATTTTATCATAATCGAATACGTTCGTACACCCGTCGCCGCAAAATTCGCTATTTTTTTCAACCCGCAGACAGGTACTGACAGTCACGCCAATTTCCGGTATAAAAATCTCCCCTTCCTGCGGCAGAGCATAGCAGAAGGAGGACGCCTGTTCCGCCGCTCCTTTAGAAAGCAGCAGCATGCCATATCTGTTCTCTGCGCGTATCCCCTGCAAAAAACAACGGCTTTTTCCTGTTGGTTTCCGCAGAAGCTCCTCCAAAGCCGCAATCTGCACATGGGAAACGTCCGCAGACACAAACCTGCCCATGGCCAGCCGCAGCACACGACGGCGCATTGTCGGATGCGCCCGCAGCAGCCCCTCCCGCTCCAGAGAAACAGCCCCTTTGCGCGCGGGGCGTTCCAGCGCGGCAAACAGCACGGCAGCCTGCTGTTCCAAATATTCTTCATCATCGGCAACGAGCGCAGCAGTGCGCGCAATATGCACAGCGGCACGCGGGTTGATTTCCTCCATTAACGGCAATACCTTATGGCGCAGCTTATTACGGGTGTATTTCACTTCCCGGTTGCTTTCGTCCTCCCGAAACGCTAGCCCCTCCGCCAGACAGTATCGTTCGATTTCCGCGCGGCTGCACGCCAGAAGGGGACGGCAGATATTCCCGCGCACAGGGCGCATTCCTGTCAGCCCATTCAGCCCCGTTCCCCTGCAAAGGCGCATCAGGAGCGTTTCCGCCTGATCGTTTTGGTGGTGCGCAACAGCAATACGCCCCCGCTCTCCTGCTGTTTCGCGAAATGCGGCATAGCGCAGAAGGCGTCCCGTTTCCTCCTCGCCCATACTGCGTTTTTTTGCCTCCGCCGCTACGTCATAACGGTAAACCTTGCAGGGCACGCCCCAATCCGCGCAAAGACGCTCCACAAACGCCTGGTCCTCGTCTGCCGCCGCGCCGCGCAGACCATGATGGACATGAACAGCCGTAAGCGCCCAGCCCTCCCGCTCCCGCCAGCCGTTCAGGATATGCAGCAGGGCAACGGAATCCGCCCCGCCGGATATCCCGACAACGATTTCCGCCCCCTTTGGGAACATATGATTTTCTTTCAACATCGCCTGCACTTTTTTCCGCATATCTGCCGTCCTCCCTGTTTCCCGCCATATTACCAATACTCTATACGAAATCCCGGAAAAGCGCAAGTCCTGCCTGTACTGTCTCAAAGCCATATGAAAAAACACGGGAGTGTCCCATTTGCAGAGTTTATGGCTAGACTCAAAACCTTGAGGGCGCCGCCCTCAAACTCCTGCAGGGGACTCAGTCCCCTTGACCCCGATTGCCATCGCACTTCCGTGCGATGGAGAATAAAAAAGAAATCCTATTTACAATATTTATAAAATGCGCGTTAGGACACACCTGAAAAACACAAAAATATTGTAAAACCACATGCTTTGTGGTATCTTGATAAAACAACTGATTTTCCCTATGCAGAGCCATACCAGATGGCTCTGCACAAAGGTTTGAAACGAAAAAGGAGGCGGCAGAAATGCGGATTGATAAATTTTTGAAAGTTTCCCGAATCATAAAGCGGCGTACCGTTGCAAATGAAGCCTGCGACGCAGGACGCGTATCGCTGAACGGGAAAGTCGTAAAAGCGGGCGCAGATGTCAAAGTAGGCGATATCATCGAAATACAGTTCGGTTCCAATACGACAAAGGTTGAAGTGCTCAGCCTTCAGGAATCCACAAAAAAAGAGGACGCCGCCGGTATGTACCGCGCAGTATGATTCCACAAAAGCAAACCCCGCTGTCTGACGTTCGTCTGACAAACGGGGTTTCTTTTTTTCTTACTTCTTGTTTTTAGACTGCTTTTCCATTGAACGGTTCACGCTTGCGGACATTTTTTCGGAGAATGTCTTTTTCTTTTTATCCTCCAGATTCAGCCCTGTCATGCCAATGATATACATGCCTGCCAGTTCAACCTTTACTGTCTTTTTCACCGGCAGCACGTTATACACAGGCTTATCGCACAGAAGCGTTACAATCTGCGGCCCAACCTTTGCGCGCACCATATTGGTCTTGCGCATACGGGAAGCCTTCGGCATCTGTTCATACACGACCTTCGGCAGGTTTGTCGGAGAGGGCTTTTCCTGCTTTTTGTCAATAACGAAGATCTGAACGGTCGTGCGGTTCTGATCAATGAAATCCTGCGCCTGTATCATCCTGCGCATGCTTTTTTTGTTCAGGTAATACAGACCAACCACAATCAAAGCCAGAACAATAACAATGATAATCAAAACATCTGAAAAATTCACAAATCTTTCCTCCTTAAAAAACTCGCGCCGCCTTTTCCTTGCAGACGCGCAGGCATACTGCCTGCCCAGCGGCAATTTTTTCGTATTGCTCACATCTAAACATTTTAACATCGTTTTGGACATTATGGAAGGGAAAAAGAGAATTTTTTCGATTTTTTTCCCTTATCCGGCGGTTGCACCGCGCAGGGGAATAGAGTATACTTTTCCTATGGACTGGGAAGGAAATAAAAATAATATGGAAAGGAGGCATTTTTTTGGAGGGCATACTGCATTGGGCTGCTGTTCTGGGGCTTGCCGCACTTATGGCAAACGTTTTTCTGGCTGGCCTTGTCGTCTTTTTTGAGCGGAGAAATCCGGCAAGCACATGGGCATGGCTGCTGGTTCTGTTTTTTATCCCCATACTGGGGTTTTTGATTTATATGATATTCGGGCGCAATGGACGAAGGGAAAAAATGTTCCGCGAAAAAGCAAAGTACGATCAGGAAGTCTATTATAAATACCTGTTCCGCAACGTGCGTTCTGTTGAAAAAATACAGACTCAGAAAAGCATTGTGGAAAATCATGGACGTCTGCGCGGCGCGGAATACCTGACGGACCTCGCTCATCTTCACCTAAATTCCGGAAACTGGATGACATTCAATAACCGCGTCCAGTATTTCAGTAATGGAAAAGAAAAATTTCATGCGCTGGTGCAGGATATCCGCAAAGCAAAAAAGTTTATCCATCTGGAATACTATATCTGGCGCGGGGACGAGCTTGGCACGCGTCTTGTGGAGGAGCTTGCAAAAAAAGCGGCGGAAGGCGTAGAAGTGCGCCTGTTGTATGACGGAATCGGCAATTCCCGCCTGCCGAAACATTTCTTTGATAAACTTCATGCCGCCGGCGGGTATACCGCAGCATTCCTGCCCCGCTTCATTGTCCGTCTGAATTACCGCAACCACCGCAAGCTCTGCATTATAGACGGCGAAGCGGGCTATATCGGCGGCTTCAACGTTGGCGACGAATATCTCGGCGTTACCAAACGCTATGGTCCATGGCGGGACGCGCATCTGCGCATAGAGGGCGACGCACTCGACCAGATGCAGATACGTTTCATTATGGACTGGAACTTTACCTCCGAAAAAAGCCGCGTTCCTTTGGAGGAGCATTATTTCCCCAAAAAACAGCAGTTTGAAGGCATCAAAACGCAAATCGTTTCCAGCGGGCCGGATACGCAGTGGAAAAACGTACGCAACGGCTATTTCAAAATGATAAACGAAGCCATTGACCATGTTTACCTGACAACGCCCTACTTTGTACCGGACGACGGTATCTTTGAAGCTCTGCGCGTTGCCGCGCTTTCCGGGCTGGATGTGCGCATCATTATCCCCGGCAACCCCGACCATCTTTTTGTTTATTGGGCAAGCATGTCTTATCTGGGGGAACTGCTTGAGGCGGGCGTGCGGTGCTATCAGTATGAAAAAGGCTTCATACACTCGAAAACGCTGTTAGTAGACAGCTGTGTCGCATCTGTCGGCACAGCAAACATGGATATCCGCAGCTTTGACCTGAATTTCGAGGTCAACGCGTTTCTGTATGACGGAAAATTCACAAAAGAATTAGAAGCCGGATTCCAGAACGACCTGAAAAGCTGTGTAGAGATTACAAAAGACTGGTACAGCAGGCGGAAGTGGTGGTTCAAGGTAAAAGAATCCATCGCGCGCTTAATATCACCCATGCTGTAATTCCCCTTAACCCCCAAAACCATGGGACGCTGTCCCATGCCCTGCAAGTGGTTTCACCCCTTGACCCACCTGCCGCCGCATTTTATGCGGCGGAAAATCAGGGTCTGGGGCATGATGCCACAGCAGAGGTTTGGAGGCAGAGCCTCCAAGGTCTTTGTTTTTTACTCTTTCAGGAGGGAGAAAAATGGATAGAATTGGTTACGAAGAAACGCTGAAAGTGTCTTATTTCCAGATAGACGGCAACCGGAACATGAGCCCCGCCGCTCTGCTCTCCTGTTTGCAGGAGGCCGCCGTCACCCATTCGGACACCATCGGCTACACATTGGATTATATGGCAGAGCACCAGTGGGGCTGGTCCGTCGTCAACTGGCACCTGCAAATCTACCGCATGCCTCAGCATGGCGAACGCATACAGGTCCAGACATGGAGCAATAAATGCATGCGCTTTCAGGCGGAACGCAGCTTTTTCCTGTTCGATGAAGCCGGAAATAAACTGCTGGACGGCGCGTCCCGCTGGATATTCATGGACCTTGCAAAACGCCGTCCCGCAAACGCACCGGAGGGCATGGCGGAACGCTATCATTCCGGTCAGGAGCCTGCGATTCCTGATGAAAAATTTTTCATGCCAAAGGAAGCGGAGGGCGATTTGCTTTCCACCCGCACCCTGCCCGTCACCCGCAGGGATACGGATACCAACGGCCACGCCAACAACGTCAAATACTTAGAGTGGGCGATGGACGATGTGCCGGACGAAATTTATGACGGTATGTCACTGGCGGACATGCGCATTGTATACCGCAAAGAATGTGTGCGCGGGGATATTGTGGAAGTCAAAACATACGTCAAGGCTCTGTCCGATGGGAAGGAAGTGCTTTCCTTTCTTTCCGCCGGTGAAAAAATCGTTGCGGAAGTCGCCACGCTCTGGCGGTAAGCGCAAGAAGGAACTGACTCGGCGCATAAAACAGCCAGACGGTTTCCGGCGCGGGCTGCGTAAGATAGCCCCATGCAACCGTTATATCGCAGGCGGTAAACAGCATAAGCGCGAAGACATACAGCATAGCGGGAACGCTTCTGTATACCTTCGCTTTTTTTATTGCAAAGTAAAAATGACAAAGAAACAGCAGGGCATAGATACCGGCCAGCGCGGGCAGGGGCAGGAAATACGCCAGCGGTAAAACGGCAGGATGCCACAGGCAGAACGGTATTTCCCGCAGGTTTTGAATGTACGCAAGCTGGACGAGGATAAAAAACGCCAGACCGATAGCATAATGTGTTGTATAAATCAGGAAGAAATCGGCGCATAGCGTCAGACCTGCCGCCAGCGGCACGCCGCCGATAAAGGAGAGCAGGAAGCAAAATCCTATCCATAAAAAGCAGACAAAATCAAACATCTTTTCACCTCGAAAACCTAAAAGACCGCGGGGCTCTGCCCCACTGCCCCGCAAGGGGTTTCACCCCTTGACCCTTTTTCTGCCGCGCATACGCGCGGCAGAACTTCCATTATCGTTGTCATTTTTCCCACTGAAAAAGGCATTGACTCCTCATCAATGCCTTTTCCATATTCCTTATGTTATTCTCCCCCACCCGACGCATGAATATGCGACGGGTCAATCCAGGTTAAGGACTGGTAAGCCCTTGCAGGGTTCGGGGCAGAGCCCCGAAAACTTATAAACTTGACTCTCTATCAATGCCTTTTCCATATTCCTTGTGTTCTTCTCCCCCACCCGACGCATGAATATGCGGCGGGTCAATCCGGGTCAAGGGCTGGTAAGCCCTTGTGGGGTTCGGGGCAGAGCCCCGAGAACTTATTTTCACATTCGGAACGCCACGCGCTCCGCGGAATGCGGCTTTTTCAGCCTTTCTACTTCCGTCTTTTCCAGATTCTTGTTCGCGCTTGCCAGCATCAGCTTAATCCTGTTCAGCTGGTTGACCTCGCTTGCGCCGGGGTCATAGTCAATCGCCACAATATTCGACAGCGGGTACTGTTTCCGCAGTTCCTTAATAACGCCCTTGCCTACCACATGGTTCGGCAGACAGCCAAACGGCTGCGTGCAGACGATATTCGGCACACCCGCATGTATCAGCTCAATCATCTCCGCCGTCAGGAACCAGCCTTCGCCTGTCTGGTTGCAGAGCGAAACGATTTTTTCCGCATACGCTCCCAGGCTCTTAATATCCTCCGGCTTGTCAAACCGTCTGCTCCCTTCCAGTGCGTCCATCATCGGCTTCTGATAATGCTCAATGACCTTCGCCACCAGATTGCCTATGATGCGCGCCTTTCTGGAGCCGCCCAGATATTTTTCCTTCTGCACCATGTTATAACAGCAGTAGAGCGCGAACGTCAGCAGGTCGGGCACAACCGCCTCCGCGCCTTCCCGTTCCAGAAGGTTCACAAGGTCGTTGTTCGCGGTCGGGTGGAATTTCACCAGAATTTCCCCGACAACGCCGACCCTCGGTTTTACCATTCGGTTCAGTTCCAGTTCCTCAAAGTCCCGCAGTATCCCGCGGATATTCTCACAGTATGTCTTTCTGTCCGCCTTCACAACGTCCCTTTTGACCTTCTCGTTCCATTTCTCATACAACGCGTTCGCGGAGCCCTTCACCTTTTCATACGGCCTCGTGCGGTAAAGCACGCGCATAAACAAGTCGCCGTATACCAGCGCCTGCAACGCCCTGTGTATCAGCCGCGGCTCATATTTGAAGCCCGGGTTTTTCTCCAGCCCTGCCGGATTGATGGAAATAACCGGAATATCCGGCATACCCATATTTACCAGAGCCTTTCGGATAAATGCGATGTAATTCGTTGCCCTGCATCCGCCGCCCGTCTGCGAAATCAGCAGCGCAGTGCGGTTCAGGTCGTATTTTCCGGAAAGCAGAGCGTTCAGCAGCTGCCCAATAGAAATCAGCGCAGGGTAGCATGCATCATTGTTGACGTATTTCAGCCCTGTTTCAATTGCCTCCTTGTCCATCGCCGCCATAACTTCCAGCCGATAGCCACTGGATTGGAACACAGGCTGCAATATATCGAAATGGATTGGCGACATCTGCGGGCAGAGTATCGTATAATCCTTCTTCATCTTTTTCGTGAAAAGCACACGATGCAGCGCCGCTTCTCCCCTGTGCAGCTGAACGTCCTTTTCCTTCCTGTCCTCAATCGCCGCAATCAGTGAACGCACGCGTATCCTTGCCGCGCCAAGGTTGTTCACCTCGTCAATTTTCAGCGCAGTATAAATTTTGCCCGCCGCTGTCAGAATCGCCTTGACTTCGTCCGTCGTTACAGCGTCCAGCCCGCAGCCAAAGGAATTGAGCTGCACAAACTCCAAATCCTTTTGTGTTTTCACAAATCCTGCCGCTTCATACAGGCGGGAATGATATGTCCACTGGTCGCGCACTACGGTCGGCCGCTCCACATGCCCCAGATGCGCTATGCTGTCCTCTGTCAGCACAGCAATACGGTAACCCGCAATCAGTTCAGGGATGCCATGGTTGATTTCAGGGTCCGCATGGTAGGGCCGCCCTGCCAGTACAATACCCGTCATGTTGTTTTCGCGGATATATTTCAACGTTTCCTCGCCTTTTTTCTGCATATCGCGCCGGAAATGCGTCCATTCTTCCCAGCCCTGCTTTACGGCCGCCTTTATTTCCTTCGCCGTAGAGCCAAGCGGTACAAATTCCTCCGTCATACGCTTGATAACAGTTTCGATTTTATCAAGCGATAAGAAGGGATTCAGGAATTTTACGTCCTTTTCCTTCAAATCCTCCACGTTGTTTTTGATATTTTCATTATACGACGCCACAATCGGGCAGTTATAGTTATTATCCGCCGCCGCGCTGTCCCGCCGCTCATAGACCACTCCGGGGTAGAATATCATATCCACGCCTTTGTCAATCAGCCACATCACATGTCCATGCACCAGCTTCGCCGGGTAGCATACAGATTCACTCGGTATGGATTCCATACCCATCTCAAATACCGCCTTGGAGGAATATGGAGAAAGCACCACCCGATAGCCCAGCTTCGTAAAGAACGTGAACCAGAACGGATAATCCTCCCACATATTCAGCACGCGCGGAATACCGACCGTACCTTTCGTCGCCTGCTCCGCCGTCAGCGGCTCATAATCAAACAGTCTGTGACGTTTATATTCGTAAAGGTTGGGTGCGGGGTTCTCAATTTTCTCCTTACCCAGCCCGCGCTCACAGCGGTTGCCTGTAACAAAACGACGTCCGCCGCTGAAATGGTTGATTGTCAGCAGACAGTGGTTTGTACAGCCCTGGCAGCGAGCCATCGCGGATTTAACTTCCAGCGCATTCATTTCCTCTCTGCCAATAAGCGTCGTCTGATAGCCCGCAGTATATTTGTCCCGCGCAATAAGCCCTGCGCCGAACGCCCCCATAATGCCCGCGATATCCGGACGGACAGCCTCCCGCCCGCTAATCATCTCAAAGCTTTTCAGCACTGCGTCATTATAGAACGTACCGCCCTGCACGACCATGGATTTCCCCATCGCTTTTGGGTCGGAAATTTTAATCACCTTCAGCAGGGCGTTTTTGATAACGGAATACGCCAGCCCTGCGGAAATATCCGCCACGTCCGCGCCTTCCTTCTGCGCCTGTTTTACGCGGGAATTCATGAATACCGTACAGCGGGAACCAAGGTCAATCGGATTTTTGGCAAAAAGCGCGATTTTGGCAAAATCCGCTACTGTATAATTCAAAGATTTCGCGAATGTTTCAATGAATGAGCCACAGCCGGAGGAACATGCCTCGTTCAGCAGTACGCTGTCGATTACGTTGTCCTTGATACGAATGCACTTCATATCCTGCCCGCCGATGTCCAGAATAAAGTCAACGTCCGGCTTGAAGAACTGCGCCGCCTTGTAGTGCGCCACCGTTTCAATATATCCCAAATCCATCATCAGGGCTTCCTTTATCAGCCCTTCGCCGTAGCCCGTTACGCAGGAATTGCGGATTGTCACGCCCTCCGGCATCAGGTCATACATCTCATTCAGGCTTTTCATCACCACGTTCAGCGGGCTGCCCTCGTTCCCCGCATAGAAGGAATAGAGCAGACTGCCGTCCTCGCCGACCAGCGCAACCTTTGTTGTTGTGGAACCCGCGTCTATGCCGAGGAACGCGTCCCCCCGATAATTGGAAATAGGAACACGCTTTACCCTGTCCCTGTCATGTCTGTTTCGGAACGCGTCATAGTCTGCTTCATCGCGGAACAGCGGCTCCATACGGCTGACTTCCGCGCTCAATTCAACGCCGTTTTCCAGCCTGCCCAGCAGGGAATGGAAATCCAGTTCCGCGCTGTCCGGCTTGTTGGAAACCGCCGTACCGTATGCCGCAAACAGATGCGAATTTTCGGGGATTACTGTCGTTTCGTCCGTCAGCCTGAGCGTTTCAATGAATCTCTGGCGCAGTTCGGAAAGGAAATGCAGCGGGCCGCCCAGAAAAGCAACATGTCCCCGAATGGGCTTGCCGCACGCCAGCCCCGCAATGGTCTGGTTAACGACTGCCTGAAAAATAGAAGCCGCCAAATCCTCTTTTTTCGCACCCTCATTGATAAGCGGCTGAATATCCGTTTTTGCAAATACGCCGCAGCGCGAAGCAATCGGATAAATAACCTCATAGCCCTTTGCCAGTTCATTCAGGCCTGTTGCGTCCGTCTGCAAAAGGCTAGCCATCTGGTCGATAAATGAACCTGTGCCGCCAGCGCAGACCCCGTTCATGCGCTGTTCTATGTTCCCGCCGGAAAAATAGATGATTTTCGCGTCCTCACCGCCCAGTTCAATGGCAACATCTGTTTTCGGCGCGGTCGTTTCCACAGCGTTCGCCGTTGCAACAACCTCCTGAATAAATTCCACGCCAATGGCATTCGCCAGCGCGACGCCGCCGCTGCCCGTAATCATCGTCGTAAAGCAGACATCTCCCAGATCTTCCTGCGCCTCTTTCAGAATATCCTTGACTGTCTTTTTAATTTCAGAAAAATGCCGCCGATATCTGCTGAAAACAATCCCGTTTTCCGCATCTACCAGCACCACCTTTACCGTTGTCGAACCAATATCAATACCCATGCGGTATGTATTTCCCTTGCCTTTAAGATACTGCACTTGCAACACCCCCGTCTGCAAACCCTTCCTGAGTTCTGGGCGCAGCAATCTCCGCCCAGACCTGTTTATGTATTTTCCTGTATTTTTCTTCATCGTCGATGCCATCGTCCAGCACCTTCAGCGCAAGTATTCCATCCTGCATCGCCAGAATCATTGTGATATGGCTTTCCAAATCAATATCCCGCCGGATTTCCCCGCACGCCTGCCCGCGTTCCAGTATGCGCCGCAGGCTTCGCTCCTTTTCCGCGGCATACTCCTGCGAAAGCGTAATAACCTCCGGAAATTTTTTCATACCTTCATAAAGCAGAAAGTAAAAATCTCGAAACACAATGTCTTCGCGTCTGATGCTCTGGCGGTAATTTTCAAACCGCAGCGGGCGAAAAAATCCGTTCCAAAGCAGCAGTTCCGTTTCAGCCCCGCGCCTGCCTGATTTCCGCGCGTCCTCCCAGCACTGCTCCATCTCCCGCAGTGGGCACAGATAATAGGTTTTTATATATTTCTCAATGACACGCCGCACCAAATCCTCGCGGCTTTTGAAGGAATAATAAAAGCCGCCTTTGGTCAGCCCCGCTTCGCGGATGATTTCGTTTGTAGAACTTTCGGAAAAGCCTTTTTCCAGAAACAAATCGAAAGCCTTTTCCAGAATTTCGTTTTCTGTTTTCACATGGCATTCCCCCTTTTCTGCAAAAACAGGAAAACTCCGGGAACATTGTCCCTCCGGCACCTCGCAAGGGCCTGCTTTGCTCTGTTTTCCGTCTGCACTGCTCTGCGCCCTTGTTTTACAGGCTCATTATTCCTTTATTCTCCCGCAACGCGCAACTGCGCAGTTGCAGCAAAAGTTTTTGGTTTCGCTTTTTTCAAAAAGCGAACGGGTTTGGGCAGAGCCCAATGTTTCAGGCAGCGCCCCGTTATCAGAC
>CAMQRG010000029.1 GCA_947036475.1 uncultured Clostridia bacterium | reverse complement strand
GTTAAAACTGTTAAAGCGCAACAGGAACCTATAGAAACGGAAACCGTTCAAAATAATATTGATGTTGTGGAACAGAGCGCTCCTGTGTTTTTGCAGGAACGCGATGAATCCCTGATTGCAGAAGCCGCGCTTACAGCCCTTGAAGATGATGAAAAAGCCCAGTAACGGCAGCTTTAAAAAACAACATTGCGAGGAAAATAATGAGCGAAATAAAGGAATTAAAAAAGCAGTGGAAAAACCATGAATTTGCGAAATGCTACCTGTTTTATGGCACAGAAACCTATCTGCTGAAGGATTATGAAAATACACTGACAAAAGCACTGCTCCCTCCCTGCACAGAAACGATGAATTACGACATCTTTGAAGAAAAACGGGCGACAGCGGCAGCCATCATGGATGCCGCAGAAACTCTGCCCTTCCTGAATGACCGGCGGCTCGTAACCGTCCGCAACAGCGGCTTTTTTCAGAAAGGCGGCAGGAAAGACGAGGCAGCCCGCCTCAAAGAATTTCTGTCCGACCTGCCGGAAAATGTTTGCTTGCTGTTCGTGGAAGAAAAAGCGGAAAAAAGCAGCGGGCTGTATAAAAGCGTTGTGAAATACGGGCAGGCAGTGGAGTTTAAGCGGCCAACGGAAAAGGAACTTAGCGTGTGGGTCAGGAAAACCTGCCGCGAAAACGGCATTGCTATTTCGGACTCTGTTACTGCTCTCTTTTTACAGACCGTAGACCAAGACATGGAAAATATTGAGCGGGAGCTGCAAAAACTTATTGCCTATAAAGGCAGCCTGGGAGATGTGCAGCCAGAGGACATACGGGCAGTCTGCACCGTTTCGCTGGAGGCAAAGGTGTTTGACCTCGTGCGGGCAGTTGCCGAAAAAAAGCCGGAAAAAGCCCTGCAAATCTATCACGACCTGATACTGCTCAAGGAATCACCATATATGGTGCTTTCCCTTATCAGCCGCCAGTTCCGCATGATACTGCAATCCATGCTGTTTTCTCAGGCAGGCATGACGAACAGCGCCATAGCCGCAAAGCTGGAGCTGCGGGATTTTGCCGTCAAGGGTTATTTGCAGCAGTCCAGACGTTTTCCGCCGGAGGGCTGGAAACGCGCGCTGAAAGACTGTCTGGAAACAGACCTGGCAATAAAATTAGGAAAAATGGGAGAAGAAGCGGCTGTGGAACTTCTGATTCTGCGGTACAGCCGAGAATGAAACAATCTGCCCATTCCAAATCAGGAACAAAGGAGAAACATAAGGCAGTGACAGATGCCATGGTATTGCCGCCGATGAAATAAACCTTATGGCGGCTGAATACGCCGATTCATGTTCCGCCTCTGAAATTGTTGTGTTCCGGCGTTAGAATTAACCCCTTTTCCTGTACATGGAATCTCAGGAAAAATCCTCTCTTTTTTCTGCATCTTTTTCAGAGGATTTTCCGCGGCATATTCCTTATAATACAGAAAAGGAGTTGGTGAAAATGGATTGGATCAAGCAGATGAATGAAGCTCTTGCCTATATCGAAACACAGCTGGAAGGAGAAATTGACTACGGGACAGCGGCAAAAATCGCAAGCTGTTCTGTGTTTCATTTCCAGAGAATGTTTACCTATCTCGCCGGAGTCCCTTTGTCTGAATACATTCGGCGGCGGCGCATGACGAAAGCGGCTTTTGATTTGCAGAATGATAAGGGGAAAGTTGTAGATATTGCGCTGAAATACGGCTACCAGTCGCCTACGGCATTCAACAGGGCATTCCAAAGCGTACATGGCATTGCGCCCTCAGAAGCGAAAAAAGAAGGCGTGCAGCTGAAAGCCTTCCAGCCGATTACATTCCGGGTCAGTGTGACAGGGGCGGAGGAACTGGACTATAAAATCCTGAAAAAAGGCGCTTTCCGTATCATAGGCATCAGTGCACCTCTGGAACAGGATATCGAAAAAAACTTCCAGACCGTACCGGGGTTATGGGCGCAGGCGGCAGAGGAAGGCATCGTACCACTGCTTGTGGAAAAAATGGAGGAACCTAAAGGTATCCTTGGTGTTTCCGTATGCTTTGGGGAAAACTGGCGCTACTTTATTGCGGCGGCCAACCAGAGCAGCCTGCCGGAAGGTTGGGAGGAATATACTGTTCCCGCGGGGACATGGGCTGTTTTCAGCGGGCATGGACCAATGCCCAACGCAATACAAGACCTGGAGCGGCGCGCCGTAACAGAATGGCTGCCGACCTCCGGCTATGAATATGCCGACCTTCCGGATATTGAATGTTACCTTGCGCCAAATCCGGCCGAGGCAGTGTTTGAGGTCTGGCTCCCTGTCATAGAGAAAAAATAATATACCTGTCAAAAAAGCAGCTTAGCTAAAAAACAAATTTTTCTTTTGAGAGGCAATGTATAAAGGATACCTTCGCTTGACAAGGGAATACACGCTTTTTCAGCCGTATATACCCTTGTCAAGCGAAGGTAATTTCACCACCGAATATATTACAATGGCTGACGACTCATTTGTGTCAGAATGGCACAGGCCAGAGGGACGATAATCAACCAGCAGGAGAGCACCAAAAAAGGAAACATCTTCGATAAAACAAGACTTATGGGGGAGAATATGAAAGTTGAAAAGTGCATAAAGGAATCTTTTGTTGTGATAGGAAAAGAAGGTTCCACTTTAGACAGAGAAGGTTTTATTCATAGATTATGGATTGATGCAAATTCTCATTTTGAAGAAGTCCAGCATTTAGCCAAAAAAGATAAAACTGGAAATATCAGCGGCATATGGGGAGCTATGTCCGATTTCTCACATTCATTCAATCCATGGGAAGATTTCAAAAAAGGTCTTTACCTTGCCGGAGTAGAATGCCAAGATAACGCGGAAGCTCCTGACGGCTGGACAAAATGGATAATTCCTGGCTATGAATACATATATGTAGAATGTGAAGATGATACCTTTTCAAAAACAATAAAATACATGGAAGATAATACCATTCCACTGGCGGGAGCAGTCCACGATTTTACTTGTCCGCAGACAGGGAAAAATTATATATTTTTTCCAATTAGAAAGTTATAAATAAATTCCAATTTGCAGGGGGATTTCATATTTTAGATGAACCCCCCTATTATTTTTCATATTTCATTCAAAACTGCTCTGCTCAATCCTCCGCCTCTGCCGCATCTTCGACATTTTCCGCTTCGGAATCAACTGGTGTCGGCGTAACGGGCAGGTCCATGGAATTATCCCGCACAACCTCCCCATTCAGTATGGAGAGTAGCCCGCTGTCAGGGTCAACATCGCTGGCAAGAATCAATGCAACGCCCGTTTCTTCCTGGGTACCCCACATGGCGCTCCTTATATCCTCAACATCCCGCACGGCTTTGCTCATTTCCTCACATATATTGCAGAGGGACTCCTGCAGGTTTTCCCACGTCATCGTGGTATCCTCCTTAATCGGAATCTGCCCGTCCCCTTTCAGTGCTTCGGTTATTCCCTGAGGTGATTTCAAATAAACCGTAACCAGACTGTTATCTATATCGTATTCATATCTTGGGTCAAAATCCGACAGTTCCCGCAAATAAGGCCGAATCCGTTCGTTCACATCTTCCACAAGCGAATCCGCCTGTCCCAGAGGGACGTGTTTCCTTTCCGCACGTTCTGCCGTTTCCACATCATAATAAACGTTACCGTTTGTGGTATAAATCGCGTAAGGTGTAAAAGCATATACAGTATCGTCATAGACAAATACCCGTTCCGTATCCGAATAGAACTCTGGCAGCGCGCCAATCTGCTCATCCTTAAAATAGGTATATGTTTTGCTGGGCTTGTCATAATGGTCGCGCAGGTACTGCTCTGTAAAGGCGTCCTCCTGCCCTGTCCGGCGTACCTTTCCGCTGATGTACTGCGTGCGGAAATCCCCGTAAAGATTCCCTTTTTCCCCGCTCCCGTCATAATAACCGCCCTCGCCGTTGCGGAATATCGCTTCTTCTCCGTATTCCTCCAAAGCCGCAAGGATTTCGTCATAGGGTGCCATTTTGTCCATATCCAGATACACTTCGACAAGTGCAGGCGCACTGCCCTCAGCCGCCGCCGATGATGTATTTGTATTCCTTACCGTCCCATACTCCGGAACCTTTATTGGCGCAGTAGATGCTATTTCAGCCGCGTCTTCTAAAAAGCCGCCCAAATCCGCCTTGCCCGCGGGCATTTCCCGCTTGATTTCCTGCCATTTTTCCGCAAACACCGCCTCAATTTCCTCTTTCGGCATTACATCGGGGTTACCATATAAGGCAGGCTGTCATACTTTGCAAACGTCATAAAAAGATTCCTGCTCGTAATCCAGTTATCCCCTTTGGCGGCTTCGGCTGCCTGTACCATCAGGGTATCCATAGCCGCCTTCACATCTTCGTTTTCATATTTCATATATTCCAGAACAGCTGCCATGCGGCAGGCTTTTTCAAATCCGCTCGAGTGGAATGTTTCTTCCTCTCCCTCCTCGCCCGCATAAACGCAGACCCTTTTCACCTTCTCTGCAACTGCTGCGGGGAATTTCTTTTTGCCCTTTACCCGCTCGAAATAACCGCCCTCGCCCCAGTACAAATCATCCCCAGAATGCTCCCCGATTACAGGGTAAGAGATGAAATAATCATCCGCCCTGTCCTCAAGGTCATTCACAAGGCTTTCAATCCTGCGGTTGGTTTCCCCGCTCTGCTTCATGCCCACGAACGCCCCGATAATGACAACGGCCACTACCGCCGCAATAATCAGGTGTTTCTGCGCTGGTTTGCTCAGTTTCTGCCCCTCCGGCTTCTGTTCAGGCTGTTTCTCCTCCGCCGGTTTCTTTTTCAAATCCTGCAAATTCATACTTCATTCCCCCTTGAATCACCTTTCCAGTCCGCCCGCGCAGGCTTTACATTAAATTATAATTAAATTTATAGTAACACATTTGCCCCCGAAAAGCAACCTTCTTTCCGCCCATAAAAACAGGCTGGAGACAAAGCCTCCAGCCCGTTCAGCAAACCTCTTATTTATACTGATGCAGGATATGGTCCACAACGCCTACAACCTTCCCGCCCTGCAGGTATACACGCGGCACACGCTTGGATACTGCGCAGGAAAGTTCATAGTTGATTGTGCCAAGCATTCCGGCAAGCTCGTCAAATGTTACAGAGCAGTTGCCGTCACGTCCAACGACAATTACCTCATCGCCCATCTGCACGCCCGGAATATCCGTAACGTCCAGCATCAGCTGGTCCATGCAGACCCTGCCGACGATTGGCGCGTACTGCCCCCTTACAATCATTTTCGCGCAGTTGGAAAGCCCGCGGTTATAGCCGTCCGCATAGCCAATAGGTACAGTCGCAATAATGCGGTCTGTTTCCGCCGTATACGTTCTGCCATAAGAAAGCTGCGCGCCCGCTTTTACATGCTTCACCAGCCCCACCGTTGTTTTCAGCGTCATCAGGGGTTTCAGCTCAATTCTGCCTTCACATTCGCCGGAAGGCAGCATGCCGTATGTAATCACGCCGGAGCGGCACATATCCATATGTTTTTCCGGATATGAAATTGTCGTTGCGCTGTTCGCACAGTGGCGCAGACCCATTTCCACGCCTGCATTTTTCAGCGCTTCCGTCATTTTTGTAAAACGGGAAAACTGCATTTCTGTAAACTCCGGATTATCGTCCAAATACGCATCCGCAACCGCATGGTGCGTGAAAATGCCTGTGATTTTGATATTCGGCATTTTGCTTACTGCGATGATATCCTGTAAAGACTGTTCAAAATTGGTTTCGTCCGTCTGGAAACCTACGCGCGTCATTCCAGTATCCAGCTTAATATGCCCTTCCACCGTTACGCCAGCCTTTTCCGCTTCAGCCTGTAAAGCCCTGCAGTAATCCATGCCGACAAGAGCCTGTGTGATTTCCTTTTCTGCAAGAATTTTCACCGTATCCACAGGCGTATAGCCCAATATCAGTATCGGCTTTGTGATCCCTTCATTCCGCAGGCTCATGCCTTCCTCAATATTGGAAACGCCGAACCAGTCAAAGCCAGCCTCCTGTAATCTGCGTGCCACAAAGCCATCTCCATGGCCGTAAGCATCCGCCTTTACAACGCCCATCACCTTATGTCCCGCTGCCATTTTGCCCTTAATATGCGCAATATTTTCGTCCAATGCATCCAAATCAATTTCTGCCCAGGTTCTTTTAATGAAATCCATCGTTTTCCACTCCTCTTTTCATTTTAACAGGGAACTGCCTTTTTTATCTATATTTTATGGGATTGTATGCCATACAATACAATCATTCATTTAATATAGCACAAAGTTACTATTTTTACAATATTTTATCACAACTTTCGGCATGTTTTTCCACTTTGCCAAAATGCTTTCCGCCCGAATCAGAGCGTTTTGCACAACAAAAAAATACAGGCGGCGTATTCCATGAACACACCGCCTTTTTGTTTATTTCCCTTCCAGAACTGCAAGAATTTCCGCCCCCTCCGGCATCACCCGCAGAGCGCCCTTTCGCGTCACAATAACAGACGCGGCGGCATTCGCAAAACGGAGCATGCTCTCCAATTCACTCTGTGTATAATCCTTCCAGCCATTTTCCAGAATATAATGCAGCACACAGCCGCAGAAAGTATCGCCTGCGCCTGTTGTTTCAATGGCATTCTGCCCCAGGAATGCCGTAACTTCTGCCTTTGAGCCATTTCCATATGCCCTGCTGCCGTCCCTTCCGGCGGAAAGCAGTATCAGAGGGATATGGAAACGCTCCTGCAAAGCCGCAATCCCTTTATCAAAATCCTGCTCCCCTGTGAACCACTGCAATTCGTTATCCGATATTTTCAGCACATGGCAATGCTCCATACCATAAGCAATCTGGCGTTTCGCCTCCTCCAAATCTGTCCATAACGGCTCTCTGAGGTTTGGGTCAAAGGAAAGCAGAGCACCGCTTTTTTCTGCCGTTTCAATAGCTTTTCTCGTAGCCGCCCGGCAGTTTTCATGCGTCATGGAAAGCGAACCGAAGTGAAATATTTTGCAGTTTTCCAAAATCTCCATATCCAAATCTTTTTCCGAAAGCATCATATCTGCACCCGGGCTGCGGTAAAAAGAAAACTCCCTGTCTCCGTCCGGCTTTGTATGCACAAACGCAAGCGTCGTATTGGTGTCCTCAGAAACTTTCAGCCCCTTTGTTTCGATTCCAACTTCCTGCAAGACATCCCGCAGGAGTGTGCCAAACGAATCCTGCCCCACCATGCCGAGAAAAGCTGTTTTCTTTCCCAGCTTTGCCAGCATCGCCAGCACATTGCAGGGCGCGCCGCCCGGGTTAACCTCCATCAGACGGTTGCCCTGGCCGCTTGTCCCGTTTTCTGTAAAGTCAATCAGCAATTCTCCCAATGCCGCTGCATCATATTTTTTCATATTCCGCTCCTATTCCCTTCTGTATCAGAATCTGACTGCCGCCTTCCGGGCACTCTGTTCCTTCGTATTCAAAAATATACCGTTCGTATGCGTTGATGACCTGCGTCTGCTGTTGCAGAAAATGTCTGCGGTAGCTTCTGTCATAGTTCAAATGGGCATGTCCATGAATGAAAAACCGCGGTTGGTAACGCTCCAAGATACAGTGGAACACCTGAAAGCCCCGATGCGGCAGGTCCCGCCCATCGCTCAGCCCAAAAGCGGGGGAATGCGTCAGCAAAATATCAATCCCCTTGCTCCGCAAAAGCTGGAGCCTCATTTTCCGCACCCTTGCCGCCATTTCCTTTTCTGTATACTGGTTCTTCCCTGTATTATACCGCATGGAGCCGCCCAGCCCCATAATGCGTATGCCCTTGTGGACGTATACCCTGTTTTCAACGCAGACACAGCCTTCCGGCGGCTTCTGCGCATAGCTGTCGTCATGGTTGCCCCGCACATACAACACAGGGATATCGGAAAGCGTTGCCAGAAAAGACAGGTAATTGGCGTCCAGGTCCCCGCAGGACAGTATCAGGTCAATCCCCCGCAGTTTATCTTTCTCAAAATAATCCCACAAATATCTTGATTCCTTGTCCGCAACCGCTAATATCCTCATAAGCCCGCCTCCCAAGGCCTGCCCTTTTCCCGCAGAAAAAGGCGGTCTTTTACGATTTTTCTTCCAGCCCCTGAATTCCCTGCAACAATATCATAGGTTTCGCTTTTTCCTTCAAATCATTCATTTTCGGGAAAGAGCCAATCACATTTTCTGCAAGCCAGTCCATACGCATGATTTTCTCCGGGCTGATCGCTTCGTCCTTATCCTTCTGCACCACGCCCGTCTGAGAATACAGGATTCCGGAAAACGGGTTGAAGTCCCCTGCGCATATGGTCTTTTTCAAAAGCTCTATCAGGCGCGCCGTACCAATGGGCAGATGCCGGGAACAGAACACGTCCACAATCCCCGTCGACATGCCCCACCAATAATTGAGCCCCTTTGTCGCTTCCGAAGGGTCATCGTCCTTCCAGGAACCGTTCATAATATTGCGAATCATTCTTTCATAGAAATATCCCCAGTGCCAAACCGGCATGGCGATGTTCAGAGGAGAATCATCGTCCGTACGGTAAAGCCCGAAATGGCGGCCCGTTTCGCTTGGGCTCAGATTATCCCTGCCGGAAATAAACTGAACGTCCTTCTTCCGGAAATCCCTGAGTATTTCCTCCTCGGGTTTTACCGTGAGCCATTCCAGATAAACCTGCGCACTGGAATTGACCATTTTCGCGCCCAGCGCAAAAGCATTGATGCTGGCTGTCGAACCCCAGACAGGATAATCGGCAATATAGCCAAGCCTTCCGTTCGTGGAGATTGCACCTGCAATCGCGCCCATCAGAAATTTCGCTTCGTACATCCGTGCATAATATGTGCGAATGCTGCGGTACGCCGTATTCAAGGAGCAGTTCAATATTTTAACGTCCGGATGCTCCACAGCCGTTTTCAGGCTTGCTTTCAAAAAATAGGGCGATGTACTGAATATCAGGTTGTTTCCCTCTGCTACGGCGCGGCTCAGGAAGTCCTCCGCCGTATCCTCTGTCACATTCTCATAGTACGTCGTATCAATCTGCCCTTCAAATGTCCTTTGCAAATACCTCCGCCCCAGTTCATGTGCATATGTCCAGCCGGAGGCGCGGATAGTGCTGCCGTAAAGGAACGCCGCCCGCTGCTTCGATACGTTCATCGGTATCAGCCGCAGGAAGAAATTTTTCTTCGTGCTGCTTTCCTGCGCAGGCGTCATTTGCAGCTTAATCGGGTCGTCCGTAATCAGCAGCTTAAATTCTTCCCATGATTTTTCGATTTTCTGCCGCAGCTCTGCCAGTCCCATACCGACCAAATCCTCATAGTCGTAAATCTCCAAAAAGGAGAGGAATGCGTCCCCTGCTGTGATAGGCAGGCTGTCCCCGCCCTTTGCCCGAAATTCCTCGCTGAAACGGGTATAAACAGAATTAAAATCGCTTTTTTCCGTATCGCTCCAGACTGCGTCCGGACTTTTGCCCGTCAGCTTTTGCAGCCTGGAAAAACTGCCTTCTTTGGAAAACCAGATATAGTTGATTTCTGAAAGCCTGTAAAAATCCATAAATTCATAATAAATCCGCTTCTGTTTTTCACCCGTCATCGGCGGGATAATGCGGATAACATTACCCTGTATCGTCGCGGCTTTCAGGTATTTCAATATGCTGACACGCTTATTCCCTTCCACGACATAAAAGCGGTTCATATATTCATACGCCAGTATCGGGTCGTGAATACCTTCGTCCAGATGAGTCTGATAGAGCCTGATCCATTTATCGGAAAATTCCGTATGCAGTTCCATCAGCGGGTAAAAGCTCTTGCTGAAGGAATTGCCTCTGCTTTCCGTCTTTGTTCCTACAATAAGTTCCAATGGAATCTGCACCTGCCCCAAAGGCATTTCTTTCGGTGAAAATATCCGCTCTTCTGCAAGGACTGTTTCCAGCGCGGACAGTTTCTGTCCCTCTTTTTTGCCAAGGGCAAGTGCTTTTTCATAAGCCTGAACTGCTTCACCACTCAAATAACTCGTAACGCCACCCCCTTCTGAGAAATAAAATATGAGACCTCGAATGGCTACATTCGTACGCTGCTCTCCGGCACCTGTATCCTGCCGGAACATCTGGCGCCTGCTTACACCTTTCGCGCAAATATCATAAAGGAATCATAATTACACTCCGGCTTCGGCAGCACAATGCCGCCGCGCATCAGTGCCATGCCCGTAAATTTCCTGCCGTCCACGTCATACACCGCGCCTTCCTCAAGCCCTTTCCATTTCGCCCTTGCAGGCGCGGCATTGCCATGCAGGTCTGTATATACTCCGCACAATACCGCCGTTTCCTTATTTCTGGAAACATAGCTCCAAACCGTCACATCGTGGTTTTCATACGGGGAAGTAATCCGGTAATAATCCCCCTGCTGGAACAACCGGTAATTTTGGTTGTATACTGCAATCTGTTCCTTTGCGCAATCCTTTTCCTCCGGCAGCATCGCGCTTAAATCCATTTCATAGCCAAACGCGCCCTGCATCGCGCAAATACCTCTTGTCTGGAACGGTGTGACCCTGCGGTTCTGCTCGTTCGGGCATTCCGAAACATGTGCCGCAACGGAGGACATCGGGTACCCAAAAGACGTGCCATAGTGGATACCCAGCCGTTCAACAGCGTCCGTATTATCGCTGCACCAAATCTGCGGCGTATAATACAACATGCCTGCATCAAACCTGCCGCCTCCGCCGCTGCACCCTTCCACCAGCACCTCCGGATATGTCTGGTGGATATATTCCAGAATTTCATACAACCCCAGCATATATTTATGCCGGACAACGCCCTGCGGCGCGCCAGGCTCTGCAGCGGAATACAGGTTATCCATACTCCGGTTCATATCCCATTTAATATAGGTAATATTCGCAGACTGAATCAACGTATCTATTACATTTTTGATATACTGCCGCACCTCCGCTCGGGATAAATCCAGCACAAGCTGATTGCGGCTGCGGTTCGGATCGCGCCCCGGGACTGCCATTGCCCAGTCGGGGTGGGAGCGGTAAAGGTTGCTGTCCTCCGAAACCATTTCCAGTTCCACCCATATGCCAAACTGCAAGCCCATTTTGTTCACGCAGTCCACCAGTTCCCGCAGGGAACAGCCCAGCTTTCCCTCATTCACATTCCAATCGCCCAGCCCTGAATTATCATCATCGCGCACACCAAACCAGCCGTCGTCCAGCACCAGCATATCCAGCCCCAGCTCTGCCGCCTCCTTCGCAATTGCAAGCAGTTTTTCTGCGTTGAAATCAAAGTATGCCGCTTCCCAGCTGTTCACCAGCGTGGGGCGTTTTTTATCCTTCCATTCACTGCGTATAAGATTCTGGTGAAACACCGCTTTTAATCCGTTCGACAGATCAGAAAACCCCTTTTCCGTATAAGAAAATACTGCTTCCGGCGCAGTAAAACTCTCGCCCGGCTCCAATGTCCAGCAAAATTCATCATCATCCATGCCGCAGACCAGTCTCGTCCCCTCAATCTGCCCTGCTTCTGCCTGTATGCGGAAACTGCCGCTGTAAAGCAGGGAAACGCCGCAGCATGCACCTGCGTCCTCTGTTGTTTCTTTTCTGCACAGAACAACAAAAGGATTATGCTGATGGCTGGAAGCACCGCGCCTGCTGCCAATCTCCACAATGCCATGCAGCAACGGCACACGCTCAAACTGCCGTTCGCAGGCGTGTTTCCCATAAAAATGCACCAGCTCCATATCATTGTCCATAAAATCCAGACAGAGGCTCATTGCCCGCTTAATTTCCAGAGGTTCCTTGCAGCGGTTTTCTATGACCGCAGTTCTCGTTATGACATTCTTTTCCTCAAAAACTCCGTAATACAGGTGTACATAAATCTCCTCAAATAAATCCTTCAGCACGATTTCTAGCGTTTCCGCCTCATCTTCGCCAAAAAGCGCAGGCAGACCCGAAAGAGCGTATTTCCCTCTGCTGATATGATAAGAGAAAAAACGCAGGTCGAGCGTAGGAACATGTCCTTTCAGCCCTGCTTTCAGGCAAAGCACCCTGAAATCACTGTTGCCATGAACAGGGTATTCCTGCGGGTAAAAATCCATAGAGTACGTCCGGTCATCCCCTGCGCCGGCAGGCTGCCCGCAGAAACCGCGGTCTTCCGGCACAATCAGGTAGGAATAATCACTTTCATCTGTCGGCGCACCAAAATACGTATGCAGCAGCATACCATGTTGGTCTACCTTCATCTGATATGTGGATTTTTCCGTATGGATGGTAAAGGTTTTTGTCTGTTCGTTATATATGATCGCCATAACGCAGTTCCTTTCATTCGTTCGCTATTTAAAGGAAGCTGCCGAATATGCCTCTTGCCATCCCGCAGCTTTCCTTTTGTTATTTATTTTCTGCGGCGGTTTTCAGACCAGCCACAAATATTCATATGGTCCCAGCAGTATCCGGTTTTTATAGGAACGGATTTTCCGCCCCGTTACCAGATCCTCCATTTCGCCGGGCAGCCCGAACCAGTCGAACCGGTCCGCCTCCACCCACTGTTCATGCTCCGAGAAGTTCGCCAGCACCATCATTTTATCCCCTTTATGGAAACCGAATACCGCCTTATTATCCAAATCCACAGGGCTGGAAAGCAGATCCGACCGGAAATACGGGCAGTTCTTCCGTATCCCAATCATTTTCTTTATACCCTGAAAAATTTTTCCTTCCACAGCGGAAAGGTTATTTCGTTTCTCCGCCGCAGACCAGTCCATATTGCCCCTGTGCAGCCAGCGGGAATCTCCCGACCTGTCTGCATTATCCTTATATCCCCAGTCGTTCAGCTGGCCGATTTCATCGCCGCTGTAAATCAGGGGGATACCGGTATAGGACAGCATTACAGAATGCAACAGCAGTATTCGTTTTACCGCCAGTTCTATTTTATAGTCATGCTTTTCCCACAGAGCCTGCTCCAGACCGCACATGGAAGCAAGCGTCCCGCTGTTTCTCGCGTCCAGCGTCTGCGGGTTAAACTCATAAAGTTCACCGGCGGAAAAGCTGCCCGGGAAATCCCCTTTCATATAGGAAATCATAAACTGTTTATGCGCCTCCGGGTCAATGCCCAGCCCACGCTGAATCTCCTCCGCAAAGCCCCAGCCGATATCGTCATGACACCTTGCGTAATTAATCCACACACCGCCGGACGGCACGCCGGACTCTCTTTCCAGCGTTCGTTCCATCAGGCGCACATCTCTCGATGCAAGTGAACTCCAAAGCAGCACCATCAGAGATGCATTATACATCATATTACATTCCCGCTCCTGCTCTGTGCCAAAATATTTCACGATTTCCTGCGGCTCTACAATCGCCTCGCCCAGAAAAACTACGGAGGGGCACACTTCCTGAATGATGACATACATCATACGCAGAAGCTGGTGTACTTCCGGCAGGTTCATGCACCTCGTCCCCGGCTTTTTCCACATATAGGGAATGGCGTCCAGGCGGAAAATATCAATTCCCTGATTCGCAAGCGTCAGCAGAACTTCCACAATTTTATTGAACACCTGCGGGCTGGCGTAGTTCAAGTCCCACTGGAATTCATAAAACCGCGTCATCACATACTTCCCCATTTCAGGGTAGAAGGTGAAATTCCCCGGAGCGACTCCCGGAAAAATCTCCGTCATGGTCTTTTCGTATTCCTTCGGGACTGCATCGTTCTCAAACAGGAAATACATATCCTGATAGTCAGGATTCCCCTTCCTGCATTCCTCCGCCCAGGAATACTCCTTTGCCGTATGGTTCAGCACGAAATCAATACAGGTGCGTATCCCCCGCTCCTTCATACTATGGATAACCTTCCGCAGCTGCGCCATATCGCCCAGCCGCGGCTCCACCGCCAGATAATCCGAAACGGCATAACCGCCATCATTATTCCCTTCACGGGACTGCAAAAGCGGCATAAAATGCACATAGGTAATCCCCAGTTCGGAAAGGTAATCCAGCTTTTCTTCCATACCATACAGGTCACCGCAGAAATGGTCTGTATAAAGCATAATGCCTGCCATTTTCTCTGAAAGATACCAGCTGTTGCCCGTCGCATCCTGCTCCCGCAGCCAATCGGGCCTTTCCGCCTTTGCTTTTTTCATAATCTCCAAAAGCTCATGGAAACGCTGTTCGGAAACCTCGCCTTTCCCATATAATTCCTGATAGCTCTGTTTCAAATCCATAATAGCCTCTCCCAAACCATCCTGTCAACCACTGTCCGGAATTTATTTTACTGCACCATTTGCCACGCCGTTGATAATCTGTTTCTGACAAACGATATAGAACAGCAGAATCGGTATCAATGCCAGAATATACGATGCAAACGCAAGGTTATAGTTTGTACCGAACTGCGTCTGGAAGTTCAGCTGTGCCAGCGGCAGCGTATTTTTGCCAGTGCCGGACATAATAACCAGCGGCGTCATAACATCGTTCCATGTGCTCATCGCTGTCAGTACGGCAACCGTTGCATGCATGGGTTTCATCATCGGGAAAATAATCGTCCAGTAAATCTTCCATGTACTTGCACCGTCCACTCTTGCCGCTTCTTCAATCGCAACAGGGATATTCGATAAATAGCCGCGGTAAAGCATTACATTCAGCGGCATATAGAACACCACATACAGCAGGATAACGCCGAAACGGTTCGCAATACCCATCTGCGCCGTCTGTTTTACAAGGGGCATCATCAGGATTGCAAAGGGTACAAACATACCGCTTACGATAAACATATAAATAATGTTATAAATCTTGCTCTGCTTCATGCTTCGGCCAATAGCATACCCAGCCATGCCATGCAGGATAATAGAAATGACAACCGTCGCCACTGTAATCAGCAGGCTGTTCCCCAGAGAGTTCCAGAAATCCGTTACCTGCATCGCCTCGCGGAAATTGGCAAGGCTCCAGGTCTGCGGGAAGGAAAGCGCGCCGGCAATATTATTCGTCATTTCAGAAGGCTGCTTCAGCGCAATAATCAACGCCATATAAAGCGGGAAAAATATCGTCAGACAGCCGGCAATCAGCAGTATCGTAACCGGCCAGTTGACAACTCTTGTCTGTTTATTGCCTTTGCTCATCATAACTGTTCCTCCTTCTTATTCGTAATCGTCATCTGCACAACGGAAATCACTACAATCGTTACAAAGAACAGGAATGCGTTCGCGCTCTGGAAACCAAACTGTCCGCCGCTCATACCGTTATTGTAAATCAGGTAAGAAATGGATTCCGTACTCTGCGCAGGGCCGCCCTTTGTCAAAGCCATTACCTGATCAAATACCATCAGGAAGTTTTTCATGGAAAGCACCATGTTGATACCGAAAAACGGGATAATCAACGGGAATGTCAAATCCTTGAACTTTCTCCAGCCCGTTACGCCGTCAATCGCGCCCGCCTCATAAATATCCTCCGGCACAGTCTGAAGGCCGGAAATATAAATAATCGTATTCATGGCAATCGCCTGCCAGCAGCCGACGATGACAATGGCAATCCATGCCTGGGACGTACTGGAAAGCATGCTGCTGCTCAGCGCTTCAATGCCAAGGCTCTGCCCTACAACGGGAAGAATATAAGTAAAGAAGAAACTGAAAATATAGCCGATAACCAGACCGCCCAGTACGTTGGGGATAAAATAGATGCCCCTCAGAACGCTCTTGCCCTTAATTTTGCTGTTCAGCCCCAGTGCAATCACCAGACTGATGACGTTTGTCAATATTGTGCCGACAATCGCATATTTGAATGTAAACAGGTAAGACCTGCCAACACGTCCGTCCGTAAACAGGTCGACATAGTTTCGCCCGCCGACCCAGTCATATGAGCCATAGCCCTTAAAATTCGTAAAGCTGTATATAAAACCTTTTATCAGCGGCAGTGTATTAAAGCATATGAATAACGCCAATATGGGAATTGTAATCAGCATAAACGTGCGCTTTCTGTCTCTATCGCCCTTCATCTTCAATTACCCCCTTCTGACAGTTCCTCTGGGTTCTCGGCATAATATTTCTGCACCTTCGCAATCAAGTCACGGTTATACCGTACCCACTCCGTATCGAATTTTTCCAGGAATGTATCCGTTGCCGTCGCGCTGGTATCCAGCAGATATGTCTGAATCATCGCATCTACCGCCATCTCGGAAGGGTAGTGATGATCCTGATAGTCCGCCATTCTGTCCGCTTCGATAAACGGTTTCATGCCGTCCAGCATGGAAGGCAGTTCAAAATCACCCTTTTTGCAGGGAACCGCACTCTGGTCGTCCAGATAAATCTGAATGTTTTCATCGTCATACAGGAAATCCAGCACCTGTCTCTTATACACATCTGACGCTGCCGACGACTC
>CAMQRG010000028.1 GCA_947036475.1 uncultured Clostridia bacterium | reverse complement strand
CTGCACGTCCTGCTTGTTTCCCCAGGTGCGATCCTGCCGCAGTATTTTATATCATAACCGTTTTCCAACAGGAAAAACTTCCCGCAGTTCTGGCAGCACCTTGGTGCGCGCCCGGCCATCAGTGTTTTATGGAAATCCGTTTTCAGGAATGAAAGGCAGCTTTCAAATTTCATATGTTCGACAACGCAGTAGCTTTTCTTTTTCGGATGATGGGTGCAGGCATAAGAAACAAACACCGGCATATTCCAGCGGGCAAGCATTTCGTCTGCTGGGAGGTTCTCGAATGCCTGCCTGACTTGTTCGTCTGTCCAGAAGGAATAGAGCTGGTGCGCATATGCTTCGGCATTTCGCTTATGGATTTTTTCAAAGAAATAATCTGCCGCAAAACCACAGATGGTTTGGAAACAATGAATGTCCGCGGGAATCAGCAGGCAGTCCTTGATGAATTCTGTGAATTGGTAGTTTTCTTTGGTTCCGGGTTCTGCCATCTTTTTCAGGGCTTCTACTTCGATCTTCCCTGCAAGCACATTCTGTCCGGAGAAGATTTCAATGCCAAGATGTTCGTACAACGGGAGCTTGATGATTTGTTTGATCAGGGCGTTAAAAACCAGCTTCAATTCGATTGCCAAGGCTGCGTCTATCGGGAAATCCGGATTTAGAACTTTTTCATCCGCGAATGCCTGAAGCTCTTTTGCCTTTGCCCTGATGTCCAGCAGAAGGGCGTCATCTACGTCCAGCATATCGACACAGATCTGCCCCAAGGGGACGGTTGCTTTTCCGATTATGACAGAATCCTCCAGGAACTGCACAGTAAAATGATTGACATAATTTTTTATTTCTTTGGCCGGCTTCGTAAGCACCATGTTTTTTCCTCCCTGCCAATTTCCCCGATAGAGTTTTTTAATTTCCCTGTTCGGCGGCAAATCTGTTGTAAAGCATTTTGTTTTCTGTTATTTTAGTTCCACCGATACGCTTATTATAACATGCAGAGAGGCAGGTGGAAAACATGTGCGAATGAGTCACGCAAAAAATTTTAAGGAGGAGATTATCATGGTAGATATAGATTCGTTTTCAATCATAGACTGCGAAACACTGATGGCGAAGGCCTACATGCCAATCCAGTTCATCGTCGAAAATCTTTTCGCGCCCGGCCTTCATATCCTTGCTGGAGCGCCCAAGGCAGGGAAGTCGTGGATGGCGCTCTGGTTCTGCCTGCAAATCGCAAAAGGCGAGCCAGTCTGGGGAATACCTGTGGAACAGGGCACCGTATTTTATCTTGCGCTGGAGGATAACGAAAACCGTTTGCAAAGCCGCCTGATTACATTGGGTGACGAGGCTCCGGCGAATCTTTTCTTTTCCACGCAGGGACCGCAGCTTGGGAAAGGCTTGGAGCAGGAACTGGAAAGTTTCTTAAACGAACACAAGGATACCGTTTTCATTGTGATTGACACGCTGCAAATGGTGCGGCCGTCAACATTTGAGTACGGCTATGCGGGGGACTACAAAGACCTTGCGGCACTGCGGGCGATTGCCCAGAGGTATTATATTGCGATGCTCCTGATTCACCACCTGCGTAAGGAGGGCAGCGATGATGTGTTCCATCAGATTGCCGGGACGGTCGGCATACAGGGCGCGGTCGATGGCTGTTTTACATTAACGGAGGAAAAGCGCGGCGGCGGCTCGGCTTTGCTGTCCTGCATTGGCAGGGACATTGCGTATCGGGAAATTTCTCTGAAGAAAAACGAAAGCCAAATCTGGGAGATGGTGCGGGACAGCGAAGAAGCTGAGCGGGAAAAAGATTTCCTGCCGGGACAGGTTGAGGAATTTATGGAGGGACGAAATTCTTTCAAGGCTTCGCCGACGGAGTTCGCAAAGCTTTTGAGTGGCGGCAGCGGTTTTGAAATTTCCCCCATGACCCTTTTGAAGCGTCTGGATAAAAACCGCAGGGAATTGAAAGAGCGCGGATTTTCCTTCCAAAGCCGCAAAAGCAACGGCAACCGGACGATCACGATTTTCCGGCTTTCTGAAACAGAGGGACAGCAGGGACAGCTGGACATACCGCCCGCCGGAGCGTGAAACACTGCCCCTGCCGACCCTGGGCGGTGCGTCGCCCCCTGTCCGCCCCTGTGTGGCGTTTGAAGGCGGCAGCCGGGGATTGGGACGGGGAGAGTCCTCCGGGACGGGTAACGGCGGTGTGCGCCCCGGAAAGGCGGCAGAAAAGAAAACAAGTAATCAGCCGATTTTTTCGAGAGGCAAACTGCTGTTTTGAAGCTCCAAACAAACGAAAAACCAGCGGCCAAAAACAGGAGGAATGCCTCAAAACCAACAGCCGAAAATGCTTGCTGGTTAAATTTCAGCGCTGGAGCGCCGAAAAAAGCCCCCAAATCCCCGCAGTGCGGAGATTTTCTGCCGACGCTGGCAAATGGGCATCGGCGCTGATGACCGTGCTGGTCAGGAAGAAAAACCGGAAGAAAGTCCCAAAGCATCGGCTTTGCCGCCGCCGCTGGCAGCGACGCTTTGGGTGGGAGGAGGGAAGCATGGGACAGACGGAATACAAAAAACAACGATGTACCGTTTGGCTAACGAAGGAAGCCGTTTTGAAAAGCGATGCGGGCATGGTACAGGAGGAACTGCCAAGCCGCAGCGATTACATTGAGCGGGCGATCCATTTCTATACGGGGCATCTGGCGATGGGACACAACACAGATTACATCGCCCAGGCAATCCACGAAAGCGTTTCCGGGACGGTGAAAACATCGGAGAACCGGCTGGCACGCCTGCTGTTTAAAATCGCCGTAGAGATGGCGAAGCTGGAGCAGATGCTGGCGACCATCAACGACATGGACGAGGAAACGCTCCGGCGGTTACATATCCGCTGCGTGAACGACGTGAAGAAACTCAACGGCATTATCCGCATGGAGGACGCCGTAAAATTCCAAAGAGGGGAATAACAACAAATATGCACTTTGGCAAACAGGAAGGCGGGAATATTTCCCGTTCCTTCCTCATAAAAATGGACAAGGGGAAAAAGGAGGTGGGGTCTCCACGGTGAAAAAGAGAGAGATAACATATCGGTTCCATAATCCCAATCCGGAGAACGTGGCCGCTGATTACCTGCTGGGAATATTGATTGAAGCGAATGAGAAAAAGGTGCAGGCGGCAATCAGGGAAGCCGCCGCATTGCAGGAATCGGAGGCGGAGCCCTCGGAGGAGGATACGCTTGATGAGGGAATGAAACTTTCGTTTTAACTTGCGGCAGAAAGAGTATGCCGGCAGGAAAGCCAATGGCGGGACAAGTTTTTCCGACCTGCAAATACAGCGGCTTTCGGCATTCCGGCATCAATCCTGTGGGATTTGATACAATGTAAAATCATTTTACAGGGGAATCGAACAATCCAAAAAGCGCAGAGTCCAATTTACAATCAAGGCTTTGCGCTTTTTGATTGCGCTCAAAATCGTTATATGATATAATGCAGACGTTACAGAATGATGAGAATAATATAGAGAGGTGGTATTATGAACATTGCCGCTTACTGCCGTGTTTCCACGGACAAGGCCGACCAGCTGAACAGTCTGGAGGCGCAGAAAGAATTTTTTACAGAATACATCAAACGCACCGGAGGCACCCTGGTACGGCTCTATGCCGATGAAGGGATTTCCGGCACAAAGACGAAAAACCGCACGGAGTTCCGGCGTATGATGGCAGATGCCGAGCATGGGCTGTTTGACACTGTGCTTGTCAAAGATATTTCCCGTTTCGCGCGGAACACGGTTGATTTACTACAAAACGTCCGCAAGCTGAAAGCCCTTGGCATTGAAACACAATTCCTGACCGCCAACATGACAAACATGGGCAACAGCGAATTTGTGCTGACGATGTTCGGCGCGCTGGCGCAGGAGGAGAGCGCGAACACCTCCAAGCGGGTGAAGTTTGGGAAGAAGATGAACGCCGAAAAAGGCCGTGTCCCCAACATCGTTTACGGCTATGACAAGACCATTGGCGACTATTTTACCCTTGCCATCAATGGGGAGGAAGCCGCCGTAATCCGGCAGATTTACCGCTGGTACATCGACGAGGGCTATGGCTCCGCAAGAATTGCCAATATGCTGAACGAGCAGGGAACCCGCACCAAGCGCAACTGCCAATGGAGCCAGAATGCGGTCTGCCGCATATTAAGCAATGAGCTTTACGCAGGGAAAGTCATTAACGGCAAGCAGGAGGTTACGGATTTCCTGACCGGCCAGCGCACCGAGAAGGACGAGTCTGAGTGGCTGGTGGTGGACAAGCCCGAACTGCGCATCATCGAGCCGGAAATCTTTGAGCAGGCACAGCAAATTATGAAAAGCAGGGGCAGGGCATTCAAGGTGGACAAGGAACGCCAAAGCAACAAGTACCTGTTTTCTACCCTGATTAAGTGCAAGGAATGCGGCTGGTCGTTCCGGCGCATCGTCCGCACTTACAAGAATACCTATGTCCGCTGGGTCTGCTCGGGGCATAACGGGCATGGCGCGGACAACTGTCCGAACGCCGTAACGCTGGACGAAAATGAACTGATTGCGGCATTGCAGTCCTATTTTTCTGAGCTCCTGCAATCCAAAAAGAATGTAAAACAGTATGTCGTAAATGAGTTTCAGCGGGTATACAGGGCAAAAGATGAAAATGTCAACTATGAAAAGGAGCTTTCCGCCCAGCTGGCGAAGCTGCAAAAGACCCGGCAGAAATACATGGATTTATATGCCGATGACCTGATTTCCCGTGAGGAACTCAACGAGAAAATTGGCGGGGCGCGGCAGGAAATCGAGCGGCTGGAAAATGAGCTGAAAATGGTTTCTTACCAGCTGACGAAGGGGGAACAGCTGGAAGGTATCCTCTCACGAACTTTCAGTGAAATAGAAAATATAACAGATGTACACCAGATGACCAACACCCAATTAAAACGCATTATCCAGAAAATCGAAGTGGATAAAGATGGGAATGTGGATATTTACTTACGTCTGCTTGGTGATTTGGGCTTGGACGAAACCGTTCTAATTCGTAACAACGAAACACAAGGATATTACCGACAGGGTAGAAAGCATTGATCCGGAACTTGCGAAATCCGTCCGCAGGGTTTTAGAGGTCAACAAGGCGGAACGCCATATTCGGGGCGGACTGGCTACACGTGAAAAATATCTGCAAAAAAGCAAATGAACAAAATGCAGCACGAAAAGAAAAGCCCTTCCAAGGGCTTTTCTTTTACAACAGCCGCATCATCTTTCCGTTTCTTTCCAAAAGCCCATCTTCCTTCATTTTTTTGAGTTCCCGCATCATTGCGCTGCGGTCAACGCAAAGGAAGTTTGCCAGAGCCATCAACGAAAATGGCAGCGGAAAGACAGGGGAGCCAGCCTGTGCGCTTAGTATACGAAAATAGCACAGAAGTTTTCCGCGGATTGAGCGGTGGCTGAGGATATCTACTTTTTCTGTCAACCGCATGACTTTTCCCGCCATCAGGTGCATAAGATTTTCCACCAGTTTAGAATGATGGAGGCAGGCGTTCGGGCAGCGTTTTATGATATGGTGTTTTTCGATAAAAAGTACCCGGCAGTCCTGTTCGCAAAGCACAAGGATGGCGTCCTCCTGATTGCCGAATGTGAAAACATCGCCAAAAATACCGGAATCCTCAATATATTCCAGCATATCCAGAGAGCCGTCCATGCGGATACGGCTGATGGAAATGCAGCCCTCAAGCAGGAGCCCGATGTAATCCCCGAAAGAATTGTGTATAGAAATCGTTTCTTTTTCTTTGTAATTTTTTTGAAAACTTTGAAAGCAGACAAGCATTTCCTTAATATCTTCGTCAGAAATTCCAGAAAAAAGTTCGGTTTTGCTTAAATTTTCCATAAAATCCTCCGGATTGTTGCATTTGCAACATGGTTTTTTGCAAGTCCATGGTATCATAAATAAAAAAAGAAGTCAAAGAAAAAAGAGATGTTTGCTCATTGAAATATAGAATAGAACTGCGTCTTTTTGGAAAAATATGATAACACCGTAAAAACCAATTGCTTTTGCGGATATATCTGCATCATGTGGGATATTCAAAACGAAATGAAGGAGGATACAAAGATGAAAACACCCAGGTTTTTCAAATGTGAACACTGCAAGAACATCATTGTAATGGTGGAGGACAAAGGCGTGCCTGTCGTCTGCTGCGGTGAAAAGATGAAGGAAATGACTGCCAATACTTCCGACGGCGCTTCTGAAAAGCATGTACCTGTTGCCAGCGTATCGGGGAATACGGTCAAGGCAGTTGTAGGCGATGTTAATCACCCTATGCTGGACGAACACCATATTGCGTGGATTTATCTGGAAACCAATCAGGGCGGACAGCTGAAGTATCTGGAGCATACCGGCGCGCCAGAGGCTGTATTCGCGCTGGCTGAGGGCGAAAAGGCCGTTGCGGTTTACGAATACTGTAATCTGCATGGGCTTTGGAAGAAAGAGTTGTAAAAGGTGAAAACTGCGGGGCTCTGCCCCGCACCCCGCCGGGGTGTTATGCTCTGGCTCCTGATTACCGCAGGACGCTGTTTTGCGAGAAAAACTGTTTTCTACAGCCGCACAGAAGCGCTGCTGAAAAGGGGCAGAGGACAAAATCCCCTGCGGGAGTTTGAAGGCGAAGCCTTCAGGGTTTTATAAATCTAAAAATATCAAGGAGGTAATTTCATGAAAACATTTTCCCTGAAGCCTGACCTTTATTGGGCTGGCATACTGGACAAGGATTTGAGGGTATTCGACATCATTATGTATACGGAATTTGGTACGACCTATAATTCCTATATTCTCAAATGCGGTGACAAAACCGTGCTGTTTGAAACAGCAAAGGCAAAATTTTATGACGAATATGAAAAAACGCTTTCCGAAACGCTGGATATTACAACAATTGACTACATTGTGGTAGACCACACCGAGCCGGACCATGCGGGCAGCATCGCAAAAGTACTGGAAAAGAATCCCCGTGCAAAAATCATTGCGACACCGGTTGCTATCGGCTTTTTGAAAAACATCATCAACGGCGATTTTTACAGCATTCCTGTAAAAGATGGCGACGAAATGAAGATTGGCAATAAAACGCTGAAATTCTTCGTACTGCCGAACCTGCACTGGCCCGACACCATGTATACTTATATCGTAGAGGACAAAGTCCTTGTAACGTGCGATTCCTTCGGTTCCCATTATGCGCATGAGGGCATTCTGCGCAGCACAGTGACAGATGAAGAAGGTTATATGCGTGCAACGAAATATTATTTTGACAATATCCTCGGCCCCTTCAAGCAGCCTTATATGACAAAGGCACTTGCTCTGGTGCGCTCACTGGATATTGACATGATTTGTCCCGGCCACGGCCCTGTGCTGGACAGCCATATTGACGAACTGTTTGCCATCTATGACGAATGGTGCAAAATCCCGAAGAATGAAAAGACTACTGTTGTCATTCCTTATGTCAGCGCATACGGCTACACGACCGAACTTGCGGAAAAAATTACAGAAGGTATCCGTCAGGCAGGCGATATTGATGTAAAATCCTATGATATGGTAACGGCGGATGCGGCGGAGGTTTCCGCACAGATTGCGGCGGCAGACGGCCTGCTGTTCGGTACGCCCACAATCTTGGGTGAAGCCCTCAAGCCTATTTGGGACCTGACGACTTCCATGTTCCCGCCCGTACACGGCGGCAAGCTTGCCAGCGCGTTCGGCAGCTATGGCTGGAGCGGCGAAGGCGTGCCCCATATCGTGGAACGCCTGAAACAGCTGCGTATGAAGGTTGTGGACGGTTACAAGGTGAAGCTGAAACCTTCCGAAAAGGAACTGACAGAGGCTGTGGAATTTGGCTATAACTTCGGCCTGAAGCTGCTTCGCAAGGACGAGCCCGTAAAGGCAAGCGCAAAGAGCACGCTTGTAAAATGTCTGGTCTGCGGCGAGATTTTTGATTCCTCTATTGATACCTGCCCCGTCTGCGGTGTAGGCCGTGAAAATTTCGTTCCTGTGGATTCTCAGGATACAGGTTTCCGCATGGATACGATGGAGAAATTCGTTATCCTTGGCGGCGGTACGGCAGCATTGAATGCGGCGAAAGCGATTCGCCAGCGCAATGCAACAGCAACAGTTACCATGATTTCCGAAGAAACCGAACTGCCTTATGACCGCCCGATGTTGACAAAGAACATGTTTGGCGCGGTATGCAATGGCGCGATTGCAAGCGTAGACGAAGAATGGTATAAAGAAAACAACGTAACGCTTCTGCTGGGCAGCAAAGTGGAGCAGATTGATGCAGGTAAGAAAGAAGTTGTTCTGGCAGACGGTACGGCTTATCCGTATGACAAATGTATCTACGCGCTTGGCTCTTACAGCTTTGTACCTCCTATTAAAGGCAAGGAACTGCCTGAGGTTACGCCTGTCCGCACGATTGCCGATGTTATGAAGGTACGCGGTTTTGCAGAAGGCGCAAAGAACGCGGTTGTTATCGGCGGCGGCGTGCTTGGTCTGGAAGCGGCGTGGGAACTGCGCAGAGAAAAACTGGACGTAACGGTGCTGGAAGGCGCGCCTGTGCCTATGGCAGGCAAGGTTGACGCGGAAACAGCGAATCTCCTGATTGGAATTGCCGCGAAGAACGGCATAACCATAAAAACAGGCGTGAAAATCGCTGAAATCGCCGGAAACGGCCATGTAGACGGCGTACTGCTGGAGGGCGGCGAAAAAATCCCTGCCGATTTGGTTATCATTTCCACAGGCGTACGTGCAAATATTGCTGTTGCGGAAACGGCCGGCCTGATTACGGAACGTGCCGTTGTCGTGAATGAAAAGATGGAAACCGGCGTAGAGGGCATTTATGCCTGCGGCGACTGTGCGCAGTTCAATGGCGCAAATATCGCTATCTGGCCTGTTGCATCTGAAATGGGCCGCATTGCGGGCGCGAACGCGGCGGGCGAGGCTCTGCCTTACCGTCCTGAAACACAGGGCATGACATTCCACGGCATCAATACTGCGCTTTTCGCAATCGGCGATGTTGGCACAAAGCTCGATGCGCAGTATAAAATCATGGAAATCCGTGATGACAAAAAGAGCACGTTGGAAAAATATTATTTCGTAAACAACGTAGTCTGCGGTGCAATCCTTCTGGGTGATACGTCCAAAATGGCAACCGTATCCGAAGCAATTAAGGCGCAGAAGACGTTCAAAGAAATTTTCTAAGCCGCTGAAATAAGAACTTATCCATAAATAAGATACGTGCAGATTGCGCAGATAATTTACGGATAGGTTCTGAATATCCGACGCGGGGCAGGCTGTATCTGCCCCGCGTTTTTTATGTCAATATGCAGGCAGGTTTTGCGGGCGGAAACGGGGCGGCTGTTCCCGGACAGCAGATACATATGCGTAAGGCAAGCCATATCGTTGAAAACGATGGGAAACTGTGCTATGCTGGAAAAAATGGCCCATAAGGGGGAGTATGATGGAACTGCGTGTGTTGCAATACTTTCTGGCTGTGGCAAGGGAACAGAATATCTCTGCGGCGGCGGAATCTCTGCACCTTTCCCAGCCGACGCTATCCACACAGCTGAAAGCATTGGAGAGGGAGCTGGGCAAACAGCTTTTAATTCGCGGCGGCAATGGTTCGCGGAAGGTAACGCTGACGGAGGAGGGGCTGATACTGCGCAAACGTGCGGAGGAAATCCTTGACCTTGTGAAAAAGGCGACAAATGAAATCACATCGCCGGAGGACGCCATAGCGGGAGATATTTATATCGGCGCGGGGGAAACGGATAATATGCGCCTGTTTGCGAAAGCGGCGAAAACGCTGCAAATGGAATATCCGGACATTCATTTCCATATTTCCAGTGGAAACTCATTTTTTGTAAAGGAACAGCTGGATAAAGGCCTGATTGATTTCGGACTGGTCTATGGTCCGGTTGACCGTACGAAATACCATTCTTTGGAGCTGCCCGTAAAAGATGTATTTGGCGTGTTGATGCGCAGGGATTCGCCGCTTGCTGCAAAGGAGTTTATCACGCCGGAAGACTTGCGGGATAAGCCGTTGATTGTATCGGGGCAGGAAGCGCGGGACGGCAGCCTGATTTTGAAACACATTGACCCTGATATTTACAGGCTGAATATCGCTGCAACATATACGCTTATATTCAATGCTTCGATGATGGTGGCGGAAGGGTTGGGTTACGCAATCAGCTTTGATAAGCTCATCAATGCCAGTGAGGACAGCAGTCTTTGTTTTCGCCCGCTGAAGCCGCAATTTGATACGACGGCAAACGTGATATGGAAAAAGTATCAGATTTTTTCCAAGGCGGCAGAAAAGTTTCTGGAACGCCTGCGGGACGTATTCGCGGCAAGGGAATAAGCAAATTATAAAAAAGCTGGAAAACTTCTGTTTTCCAGCCATTTTTTTGTGTATCAATTATTCAGGCAGTTCTTAAAGTCGTGTGCCTTTTTTCAGCACTGCAGGCTCATCAGAGGAAACGCCGATGATTCTCTGTCCATCGGAAAGTTCCACTTCCTTATCCAGTATTGCGTTTTCCACAACGCAGCCACGGCCGATACGGCAGCCTTCCATCAGTATGGAGTTGCGCACCTGAGCGTCCTCCGCAATATAAACCTTGCGGAACACAATGCTGTGGTCAACCCTGCCGTTGAATATTGTGCCGCTGCCCACGATAGAGTCTGTAACCTCTGCGCCGATGTTATATTTTGCAGGCGGTTCATCTTTAGGCTTTGTTTCAATGTAAGGATATTCGTTTACGAAAGTATCGCGCACATCTTTATTCAGAAAATCCATATTTGTTGCGAAATACGCGCTCACGCCGGAGCCAATCGCATTCCAGTAGCCGTTGAATTCATAGCCGTAAATTTTCAGCGTTTTGGTAAAGCGGATAATGATATCCTGTACCAAATCGTATCTGCCTTCCGGTACGACCTGATTCAGCAGATTAATTAACAGCTTTCTGGAAATGACATAAATGCCAAGCGAAGCCATATTGGAAGGCGGAGGCGTTGTGGGTTTTTCCACGAACGCAGTCAGCCGTCCGTCCCCGTCCATCTCCAGTACACCGAATTTGGAAAGGTCCTTATCTTCCATTTTCTGATATACGACTGTAATATCCGCGCTTTTTTCCGCATGCTGCGCAATGACCTGCCGGTAATCCATTTTATAAATTGCATCGCCGGAGGTAATTACAACATATTCTTCGCTGCTGCGCATCAGATATGTCATATTCTGGTAAATGGAGTCCGCAGTGCCGCGGAACCAGTTGGAATCCTCGCTGCTTGTAAACGGTGTGAATACAAACAGACCGCCCTGTTTTCTGCCGAAGTTCCACCATTTGGAGGAAGTCAGATGGTCCCGCAGGGAACGGGAGTTATATTGCGTCAGGATTGCTGCTTTGCGAATCCCGCTGTTTGTCATGTTGCTCAAAGAAAAATCAATCGCCCGGTAGCACCCGCCGATTGGGAGAGCCGCAGCCGCCCGGTGGTCGGTCAGCGCGCCCAACCTGCCTTTGTTGTTGCCGCCTGCCAAAATAATACCAATCGCCTTCATGCTCACATCCCCCTCGTTACGGATTTTCCGCTTTCCAGTTTTCCTTCCGGATAATCCTCGAAAGCTGTTTCCCCATAAATTACACAGTTTTTGCCGATGGTCACATGATTCGGCACAGTGGTCTTTACGCCCACAACGCTGATGCCGGAATAATAGATGTTGGGCTTTGCTTCGTTTGGTGCATTTTCGCCAACGCCGATCTGTACGCCATCGCCAATCGTACATTCTTCGTCCACAATTGTGCGGTCAAGAACGGAGTTCTCTCCGATAACAGAATCGCACATGATGATGGAATCCCGTACAACTGCGCCTTTTTTCACAATAACGCCCGGCCCCAGTATGGAGCGGTAAACCTCTCCGTAAATTTCGCAGCCGTCCGTAATCAGGCTTTCCTTCACCTTTGCGCCTGGCGCAGTATACTGCGGCGGCTGGTGGTCGCTGTTTGTGTAAATTTTCCAGAAATCTTCGTAAAGGTTAAATTCCGGCAGTGCACGAATCAGGTCCATATTGGATTCCCAATAGGATTCAATCGTGCCAACGTCCTTCCAGTAGCCCTGGAAACGGTACGCATACAACGGCTGTCCTTCGTCCAGCATTTTGGGAATGATGTGCTTGCCGAAGTCGCTGTCCGCATGCACCTGGTTATCCTCCAGCAGAGCCTCGCGCAGTCTGTCCCAGGTAAAGATGTAAATACCCATCGATGCAAGGTTGCTCTTGGGATTTTCCGGTTTTTCCTCAAATTCGTAGATCTTGTCCTCCGCCTCGGTGTTCATGATACCAAAGCGGCTGGCTTCTTCCATCGGCACTTCCAGAACTGCGATTGTTGCAGACGCGCCTCTGTCCTTATGGAACTGAAGCATCGCCGAATAGTCCATTTTGTAGATATGGTCGCCGGAAAGAATCAGAACATATTCCGGGTTGTTGCTGTCAATAAAATCAATGTTCTGGTAAATCGCATTCGCAGTGCCCATAAACCATTCGCCCGAATCCCCGCCTTTGACGTGGGGAGCCAGAATCGTTACGCCGCCGTTCCTTCTGTCCAGATCCCAGGGGATACCGATACCGATATGCTGATTCAGCCGCAAAGGCTGGTACTGTGTCAGCACGCCGACTGTATCCACGCCGGAATTGATGCAGTTGCTCAAAGGAAAGTCTATGATACGGTAACGCCCGCCATAAGTTACAGCCGGCTTTGCCACTTTCCTCGTCAGAACGCCAAGCCGGCTACCCTGTCCTCCCGCTAATAACATCGCAATCATTTCTTTTTTACGCATATTCAACACCCCTATCTTTCAGGTTGTACATATGTACTAAAGCCGTTCCTCTGCTTTCTGCCTGATGACCTTCCCAAAAACAGCAAAAAGGCTCAGCCCCTGCCCTGCTCAAAAAGCAAGGCCGGATCTTTCACTCAGAGGAGCAAAGTACCAGCTTCGTTGTACCCATTATAGCACAATCCTGTTAAAATGCAACGTAAAATCATTAAAACCATGCCAAATTTTCGCTCTTTTTCCTAAAAATGTTTGTGCGGCTTGAAAGAATAAGCGCAAACCGCCGTAAGGGCGGCGTTCATTTAGCCTGAGGTTTGGCAAAAATGCCGCTTTTTTGTTTTCGCTTTTGTGTAACTGTGCCTATAAAACAGCAAACTGCTCCATCGCTTCTGTATCTTGACAGAAATATCTGGAACGGCTATAATAAATCCAACGCTTCCAGACATGAAAGGAGGGGATTCCGTATGAGGCTTCTTACAAAAGTACGGTCTGCTTTCCGGGTAATCAAATCAGCCGCAATAAAATTTGCTGTCGGCCTGATAAATGGAACAATTCAAATCGGCATTGCGAACGGACGGTTTTTCTATGAGAATCATTCTCAGAATCAGGATATAAAAATCAATATCCCGCTGTCCTCCGTTCCCGTACAGCCTGCGCTGTGCAACGCCTGAAAGCCGTTTTGCTTTCTTTTCCTGCCGTACAGTCTGCGGCATGATAGAAAGGCGGCAAAAGAGAATAACAGTAAAAAGAATAAGCCCCAGAACGGAAACCCGCACAGGAAGCAGCGGAAACGTACCGTTCCGAAAGGGGGCTTTTTTCGTTCCGAGAAATCCTGTGACGTTTTCAGGTTTATTCCCCATGGTTTCTGTATAAAATATAGAAAATACAGAACATACGACGCGGGCGGCTCTTGCCATTCCCATGTCCATATACTATAATGATACTCAGACAATGTCCCAAATATCCAAAAAATTGAGGCGATACCACTATGAAAAATGAAATACAACCCAATTCCCATATTTATTTTATCGGCATCGGCGGAATCAGCATGTCCGGTCTGGCAGAAATATTGAAGGACCGCGGCTGTCGGGTTTCTGGTACGGATATCAAAGAGAGTAATGTCACAAAACACCTCGAATCTCTTGGCATTACACTTCATTACGGGCACTGCGCGGAAAATATTACCGATGATATCGACCTTGTTGTCTATACAGCCGCGATACACCCTGGTAATCCGGAGCTGGAGGCGGCAAAGGAAAAAAAGATTCCCCTGATGGACAGGGCGCGGCTTTTAGGGCATATCATGGAAGAATATCAGTATTCCGTTGCTGTTGCAGGAACGCATGGAAAAACGACGACGACCTCCATGGTTTCTGAAATTCTGCTGGAGGCGGAAAAAGACCCGACGATTACCGTCGGCGGTATACTGCCCGCCATACACAGCAATGTAAAAATTGGACATTCTCCGTATTTTGTGGCGGAGGCATGCGAATATTTTGACAGTTTCTTACAGTTTACTCCGCTTGTCGGCGTAATTCTGAATGTGGAGGCGGATCATCTGGATTATTTCAAATCGCTGGAAAATATCCGCCGCTCTTTCCATGCTTTTGCGCAGAGGATTCCTGCTGGCGGCCTGCTTGTGTTGAATGCGTCCATTGCACATCTGGAGGAACTGGAGGAAAATCTGCACTGCGCTGTGGAAACCTTCGGTCTGGAAGAAAACGCCTGCTGGCAGGCGCGGAATATTGTGCATGAGGCGGATGGAAAAAACAGCTTTGACGTGTACTACCAGGGCGAATTTTATGCCTCTGTTCATCTGGATATCCCCGGTGAGCATAATATCACGAACGCACTGGCGGCTGTTGCATCGGCGCATTTTCTGGATATTCCGGCGAAGGTCTGCGCACGTGGGCTGTCGCATTTTACAGGAGTAGACAGAAGATTTCAGCGTAAAGGGGAGAAAAACGGTATCGTCGTTATTGACGACTATGCGCACCACCCTACGGAAATTGTGGCAACGCTTTCGGCGGCGCGGAATGTGCGGCATAATAAGCTCTGGTGCGTGTTCCAGCCGCATACCTATTCCCGTACAAAAAACCTCTTTGATGAATTTGGAAGAGCATTCGGTGATGCTGATGAAGTCATCGTTGCGGATATTTATGCAGCGCGGGAAACAGATGATGGAACGATTTCTGCCGCCATGCTTGCGGAGCGTATTGCAAAAGAGGGTGGAAATGCGCGGTATGTGGGTGACTTTGCCGCAATCCGGCAGTACCTTGAGGAGCATTGCCAGATGGGCGATCTTCTGCTGACTGTCGGTGCGGGAGACGTGAATAAAATCGGTGAAGAATTTTTGAAATAATGGAAGAAGGCTCCTGTATGCAATGTCTGATACAGGAGTTTTTTTGTGCCGGTTTCTTTCCACTTTCCGAAGATTTAATTAAGAAATCATTAAATGTACTTTCTTCGTAAAAAGCCTGAAATATGGGGATTTCTAATCTTTTTATGGATAAGAAAAAGGCGTTTGCCACCGATTTGCCACCGAAAAGTTTATCTCGGTGGCAAACCGCCATTTACAGCCGCTTCAAACTTATCAGCTGCATCCTGAGCCATATTATCCGTATGACTGACGTAAAATTTAAGCGTGGTAGTAATCCGCTTGTGCCCCAAACGATATTGAACAGCTTTCGCCCCAACATCGGCTTCAACAAGTTTTGTTGCATGGGTGCGGCGCAAGCAATGATATTCAAAATCAATCCCTAAAATATTCTGAATTTTTTTTGCGCAGAGGCGGAAATTTGTTTCCTTTAACATTCTGCCGTTATCGAATTGACAAACCAGAGGCAGGCGTGATTCACGGCAGAGCGCACCCTTTTGTGACTGTTCGACATAGGTTAAATTGGCTCCCGCTCCATCGGTATATTCTTTTAGGTATTGGACAGTATAAAATTCCCCATAGTACATTTCATTTTCCAGCTGACGTTTTTTTTCGGCTTTCAAAGCCCTAAAAAGCGTTTCTCCGAAAGGAATGACGCGTTTTGAATCGTACTTCGGGCTTTTCATATACCAGAGGGTACGCCCGGGAATACGATACCATGTAAGCTGTCGGTCAATGGAGATTGTGCGGTTTTCAAAATCAATATCGTTCCATGTTAGTCCCATACATTCATTGATTCTTAAGCCGCAGTTCCAGCCGAGCATCAAGGGAATGTAAAAACGTGAACCAAAAGGAAAAAGCTCCAGAATTTTGTCAAACTGCTCTTTTGTAAGAATGATACGTTCGTGGGGAGGCTTGGAGGCATTTCCGATTTTTACATAACGGCAGGGGTTATCCCTGATATAGTGGAGCGGCTCCACAGCATAATCCAAAGAAGAAGTAAGAACAGCAAGAGCCACTTGAATTGTAGACATTGCATAGTTTTCTGTCTTCATTTGGTTTATGTATTTTTGGATTGCCGCCGCCTGCAAAGAATTTAGACGATACGCGCCGAATTGGGGTTTTAGATCTGTCTCTTATACACATCTGACGCTGCCGACGACTCCTTACGTGT